>JAGLTN010000188.1 GCA_023135255.1 Planctomycetota bacterium | reverse complement strand
TAAAGAGCAAGAAGTCAAAAAAATAAACTCTCTGTTACTCAAAATCTTTTCTTCTTGAGCATCCTTACCCACGTCTATTATAGCTCGTTATGAGCAGCTTGGTTTTTTTCCTTTGAACCGCAATCTTTTAGGCTTTACTTCAGGCAATATTAGCGGGTATCATCGATCTCAATATTTTAGGGGCGATCGCTGAAATCGTCGCCATCCACCTATCGGGAGCTTGCCGAGACGGCAGCCCATGGAGATCATTCGGGCATAGCAAAAATCGGCTGGGCCCATACATTCCGAGGGAGCTCTGCGAAACCGCAGGCCCAATGACAAAAAGGAGCTCCAGCCGATATATAATCCCATACATACCATAATAATTACCTGGCATTTCATACTAATTTGCCTTGACGGTTGCTGGCGAATAACAAACCAAACTCTCATCGAACCGACTGCTTGTTTTCCACATCGCCCACAACACGCTCAGCATCTTCCTGGCTACCGCGTGACGGGCATTACTAACTGTTAATCCATTACGAATCATCCTTTTGTATTCACATGCAAAAATATTATTCTTCTGATTTACCGCACTCATCGCAGCGCCTGTAACAACTCCTTTAAGCCGACGATTAACCGCCCATGCTAACTGTAACTTACCGCGATTAGGCTTGCCGAATTTGTCGGTCCCGCTGGCTGTACGCTGCAAGCCAACACCACAATACTTCCAAAGTTTCTTTTCATTACTGAACCGCCATGGCGTATCCAGATATGCCAGCATTGTCGTGGCGCGAATCAGAGCAATGCCGGGAACATCACTCCAGTATTTTACGATCTCATAGTCTTTACTATGACGGATAAGCTGCCTTCTGGCCATCTCAACCTGCTTAGCTGCTGTATCAAATCCAATCCACAGAACCGCCAATTGTTCAGCCAGGTTTTTTTCCTTAAGCTTGCTCATCCACTGACCACGAAAAATCTGATTGCGCAACGCACGTCGTGATATACGAATTCCATACATCCGGCATCGAGCACGAATCTTATTGATCTGCCGAACGGTCTCACGAACCTTATCGTGATATAAACTGACCCACTGCTTGAGGACAATCCTGCCAATATCTTCACCTTGATGAACCGCTCGCAGATATCCTCCTCGCAACAAGCCTGCTAGCTTACCGGCATCGATGGAGTCATCCTTGTCACCATCACAGGCAATCAACTTATTACGCCGTGGATCACAGACGATCAAATCATCAACATTGTCCTTAAGATTACGATACAACCAACCAGCCATAGGTCCTTCTTCGAATGTCAGAAATTTTGTGCCCGGTATACTGCCCAAAACCTCTCGCAGAGCCGGTATAGTAGTTGGCACCCGATATCGATTGGTAATCTTCTCATTTTTTTCGATAGCCAATTCTACCATCTTGCTATCCACGTCTGCTCCGATATAATAGTTTGCCATAAGAGAAAGCTCCTTTCGTATTAGGGTTAATAAAACGTCCAA
>JAGLTN010000187.1 GCA_023135255.1 Planctomycetota bacterium | reverse complement strand
CGATAATATATGTTATGTTTCATTCGGGTTTGGCTTCAAGCTCATAAAGCCATATTCATGAAAATGCTATACCCTACCGATGGGTCATAAAAACAAAAAAAACCGCTCAGATCGAATCCTGAGCCGTCATAAATATCCTGATCTCTAAAATTTATTATCAAAACTGGTTTGGTGGCAAATGATGCCCACTTCTTGATGCAACTTCTGTTGTGTCCAGAAGATTATCCCACATCGCTGTCGCCCGATTCAAAAGACCAAGATTCTGAAGGATAACTGATATATTAACAGCCGCATCACAACTTGTATAATTATTTTCGATTGCCTTTTCAAGATTGATTAATGACGATGCGAATTTAACTTTATCACAGTAAAGTAATGCTGTTTTATAATGCAGATCAAGGCTTTCCTTATCAAGGCATTTTTCCTGTGGCAAATTATTTATCGCCTCTCGTTCCTCGCCAGATTCATACATACAGATACAAAGCTTACACTTGGCACGCGTATGCATTGGATTCAGCACTAAAGCCTTCCGAAAAGATTTTATTGCTTCAGAATTTCTTTCAACGCTCATCATCAAAATACCAAACCTGTAATAAAGATCCGAGTCGTTAGGCTTTTCCATTATATGTTGTTTATGTGCACAGATTACGGACTCGGTTATATCAGACCCCTGCCTATTGTTGTCAGCCCCGATTACAGGCTCCATATTTATTTTAAATTGCAGTTTTGCGGTCTCGGTGAATAGAGTCGAACTATTTGGTACAATTGCAGCTGCCAGTGACAATGTTGATGTTGCCTCCGACATCTTCCCCGCGGCTTTTTGAGCGATCGCAAGTCCGATATACGCATCAACTATCCGGTCATTGATTTCAAGTGCATTATTATATTCCATTGCTGCCAACTCATCTTGCTGAGTTTGTAAATAACTTGTCCCCAGCTTAATTGTAGCTTCAAGAAAATCAGGTCTTATCTTAATTGCTCTCTGATATTCTTCGATTGCTTCATGGCTCTGGCCAAGCATATTATATATATCACCTTTTTTAAGTATAAGGTCGATCCGATAAGGCTCTTCTTCGAATTGTCTGTCGATTATATCGATCGCGTCATCAAATTGGCTGCTTCTTATTAACTCATCTATTTCGTCTTCCTGCCCCTGAAAGTTATCGGGATGAATAAGTATCGCAGAATTAAAAGCATCTACCGCAGCTTCATTTTTGCAGTGAAGCATATATAGATAGCCTAACGTAGTTAGCACTGAAATATCATCCGGATACTCTTTTCGCAGCTGTTCGTATTCAAAAATTGTTTTTTCGATTTGGCTGTTCTTATAATAAATCGCCGCCAGTCTTTGGTGAGGCAGCTGAAGATAATTCTTAAATTTAAGACAATCCTGGTAAAATTCGATTGCCTCACTTTCCCTGCCGAGCCTTTCATAACAATGCCCCAAAGCATATAACGCCATAGTATTGGTTGGCTCACGAAAATAAACCGAATTAAACTGCTCGACAGCATCTTTAAGCTGGTTGTTATAAAGACATAACTGCCCTGCTGCGAGTCTGCCCTTTGTGCAGGTAGGATTTTCAAACAGGTAAAAACGAAGCTGCTCATGAGCTTTTTCAAATTTCTGTTCGCCGACCAGGTCCACAACTTTATTCAGCTCTTTATATTCGCCGAGCCATTTATCCTGGTTCTTATCCCTGACTGCATCAAACCAGTGCTGTATAAGCTCTGCTGTATCGATATTGACCGCCCTGCCAAGGATTTCTAATAACATACTGCTCATCAATCTTCTCCTGTGATGTAAAAAACTTTCAGTGCTTTTACTATCGTCAAAGAAATTGGAGCAATTAACGGCAAATATCTAATTAGATGCTTTTAAAATGCGTTTTTTTATGTTTTTATGGCAGATGTGATGGATGTAACGATTGTTACAATTTTACCGACCCCCTATCGTCTCATAACTACTAAAAAAATAACAGCTTACGTCCTATTTCGCTCCTTGCAATAATTCCTATTGCTATGTTGCCAAACCGAAATTCACCTGCAAGCCAGATTCAATATCCGATTTCGTGCAAAGTTGCTTGGAAAAGTTGATTCTTTGCTCAATAATGCAGGTGTTTTTTGGCATTTATCCTGAAAGTTCATGGATGTGGTGACAAAATGGAGACATGAATTTTGGATGTAGAAAGGGCTGTGAGTGCGTATAGGACTCTTAATGTTTTATAACAAAATAAAATTATGGGGTTGTACCTTCAAGCCAGTTTTCGGCAAACTTGTTCAAGTCAACCATATTAACTTTTCCATCACAGACAATGTCAGCACAGCCGCACATTCCACAATTATCCTCTAACCAATATTCAGCAAGTTTGGCGAAATCTATAAAATTAACAATTCCATTTCCATCGGTATCGCCGAGGATTTCAAAAACATCTAGTATTCCATTGCCGTTACAGTCAGAAGACCGTTGGGCAATACCTATACCTACATCACCAGTCTGCCCCATAAGAGCAACTGTAATAGATTGGTCATCATGAGATAAAACAGCATTGTAAACATCACTTGCACTGTTGGTTATATGGATAGTGCCGTCGCTATCAACCGTATAGGTTCCACTATCGGTATCAGCAGTACCATCATTGTAGCTGCACGCTATAGTCCATGTTCCATCCAGTTCAAATTCCCAGATACCCCAACCGGTAGAAGGCTCATTATCACTGGCATCGGTGCTGAACTCCTGATACAAATATCGTCCCACAACACTTTGCGATGTTTTGCCGCTACCCTTTTTAACCAAATATGAATACCCAAGATCATCGTCCTCGACGGGGTCAATATCAATTTTCATAAGAATGCCATGGCCTGCCTGTAATCGAACTAAACCTTCGCCGACAATGCTAATATCAACTACGGCATCAGCTGAATCAAAAGACCAAGTTCCAGTTTCAGTTGATGATCCACCGTCAGATTTATTATCAGAAAGGCTAAACGAGTGATCACTGTTCAGGTAAACTGTACCAAATTCAGACGCCGCTGATGATGGTGAAATCGACTGCCAGTGCCCAAAGTAACCATACTCACCAGCCATATCAGAATCTGCCACTCCGATAGCCTTTTTAACCAGCAATGTTCTCCCCAGATCATTATCTCCATCAGGCTGTCGTGCAATCTCAGTAAGTATGTTTTTACCAAGCAAAAACTGAGATATTTCCGAACCACCGCCGGCAGAAAGATGCATGTTAAACCACCCCCACGAATCGTACCGTTTGCTTAGAATCGCAATGTCTTCATGCGTTGGAATGTTTTCTTCGCCAACATAATCTAAAGCAATCATGGTTTCAGTCAAATACCCATTGCCGGAATCACAGGCGGAAGAATGGTCGGAAAGCTTCACCCCTATCCAACCAAACCAGTAGTCACCTGTCAAATAACATGGTTGCGTCGTGACATTAAAGCGGGGATAATCCTTACTCTCATCAATTCTCCAAATGTCCTCAGAACCGTTTACTGTTTCGTCCACAAAATCCCAACCAGCATCAGTAAAGGTCTGTTCCTTCATCATATCCACAGTGTCTTTTCCTGTGCCGCCATCGCTTGTTGTTTGATTCGAAGTCTCTACATCCCAAAAACATCCTGTAATACTGCCACCCCAATTGTCACCAACTAAACCGCCAGTGCCACCACTACCCATAACCGCTGCTGTAGAATAACAAGACGTAATGCTAGTACCAGTTCCATTTAAGCCAACTAACCCACCAGTATAAAAACTGCCACCTGTGACCGATCCGATTGAATAGCAATATGTAATAGTACCTCTATTATTTTGCCCTACTAGTCCACCGGTATAAAGAAAGCTGCTGTTAACGGTTACGATCGAAAAACAGGACGTGATACTGCCTTGTCTATTAGAACCAACCAGTCCACCAGTATTGTCATTACCGCCCATAACGGCCCCTGCAAAATAACACGATGTCACAGTGCCATGGTCATTATAGCCAACCAGTCCACCAGTATAATAATAGTTACCTGCAACCTCTCCCGCTGAATAACAAGATGTGATAGTGCCATAATAATTATGTCCAACTAGAGAAGCAGTACGCCAACGGCCAGTTATATCGCAATCCTCGAGACCAAGATTAGCAATCACGGCACCAGAGCTAATTTCGCCAAACAAGGCCACATAATCGCCAGTTGTTCCACCATCGACAGTTAAATTGATAATCTTAAACCCATTACCATTAAATGAGCCTGTAAATGCAGTACCGTCAAAAACGGTATCACTTGAATCTATATCTGGTGAAATAACAGCGGTAGTATAGCTATACGCAGACATATCTATATCTGCTGTTAATTCAAAATGTTTATTGTAGTCTTCGCTTTGGTAGTGCATCTCATCCAGATGAGCGGGAGTAGAGATTTTAAACGGATTGCCGACCGAACCATCGCCACCACCATAAGTTCCAACAGCCCAGGCATTTGATATTGTAAGAATTGAAATGATGAATAAAGCAAAAGTTATTTCGCGTGTATGTCGTCTTCTCATAACAACCTCCGATACAAGTTAATTCTCAATTATATGTGATTGGGCAAAAAAGGAATGGTCTGGCTTAGATACCAGTTTTCATTACCTTCCTGCCGTATCCTTATAAAACAACCTACAAATCAGGGGCGGTATTATAGCATATTTCAGTCCTGCACACCACATCATTTTGCCCAGCTTAACAACAAAACCCCTTTTGGGCAGTAATACCATTAAAGCCAGTCAGAAACTGGCAATTGCTCCACCGCATGACATAAGACAGAATCGACATTCAAATCAGTGCCATTATGGAGACATGAGGCAGATATTGAAATGAACATGTTCCATAAAGCCTTACTATAAAACCAATTAAGTCAAGCTCGTTTCCAGTGTCATTCGGATTCAATATCCCCTGCCCTTCTTCCTGACCGTCTTTTTTTGCTAATCAGTAGGTTTTTGTGTTTGGTTTTCAATTTCACGATTTGCGGAAGACATTCGGTTCGTTGCTTGCCCAGAATGGAGTTTCAACCGCCGTGACTCAGAAATTGCTGGAACACTCATCTTAGTATCTGACAAACAAGGTTTATATGAATGTTGATCCTGTCTTGCATTATGCGGTCGAACAATTGCCGGTTGGTGAATGGTTATAAGCCATTTTTTGTAGAACTAGGCTCTTTTTTAAAGTGCAGAGACAGAGAGCATGTCCGAAGTTGACATCTTACTTATGAGATATGGTGTCATTCTAACTAAGCCGTTGTTTTTGATGGT
>JAGLTN010000186.1 GCA_023135255.1 Planctomycetota bacterium | reverse complement strand
GTGTTTTCAGGCCGAGAAAGTCCATTTTCAGCAGACCGGCTTTTTCAACGTAAGGGCCTTCAAACTGCGTTATCAAATCATCTGAGCCTGTAGCTTTGTAAACGGGTATATATGTTTCCAAAGGTTCCTGGGCGATAACTATTCCGCAAGCATGTACCGAGCAGTGTCTTGCCAGACCTTCGAGTTTTTTGCAGATGTCGATTACTTCTCTTATCTCTGGTTTTGTTTCATATATATTTTTTAGTTCAGGTTCTGCTTTGAGGGCTTTTTCAATTGTCATTTTTAACCCATCAGGAATGAGTTTGGCGAGCTTGTCAGCTTCGGGCAGCGGGATATTTTTTACGCGGCAGACATCCCGGATAACTCCTTTGGCTTTCAGCGTACCCATAGTTGTTATCTGGGCGACGTAGCCGTATTTTTCTTTTACATAGTCGATGAGCCTCTGGCGGTTTGCCTGGCACATATCGATATCGATATCGGGCATTTCGTCACGGTCGGGGTCCATGAAACGTTCAAAGAGTAAATCGTATTTCAAAGGGTCAATATTGCAAAGCCCCAGGCAATAGCCGACGATCGTTCCTACGCCCGAGCCTCTGGCGCCGACGGGGATATGGTTATCATGTGCCCATTTGCATACTTCCCAGTTAATCAGGAAGTAGCTGGAAAAGCCTTTGCCCTCAATGACTTCCAGTTCACGTTTGATTCTTGCATCTACTTCTTCAGTTATTTTGCCGTACAGGTTTTTTGCGTTTTCATAGCATAGTTTTGTCAGAAATTTTTCAGCCGTCGAACCGTCATCCGGGACGAATACCGGTGCATGACGTGTTTTGGTATCTATTTTGACGTTACAGCGTTTTGCGATTTCCAGTGTGTTATCGCAGGCTTGCGGCACGTCGGCAAAAACTTCTCTCATTTCCTGCGAACTTTTTACATACAGATCCCTGGGGTATATCATCCTGTCCGGGTCGTTTGCCATCTTGCCCGTTCCGATACAGCACAGACAGTTATGGGCATCGTAATCATCAGCATCGAGAAAGTGTGCATCGTTGGTCGCTACCAGCGGGATGGACATTTTATTAGCAAGATCTATGAGAGCTGGGCGTGCGCTGGTGTCGTCGTTTTCGTGGGTTTGTATTTCGATATAATACCTATCGCCGAAGATGTTTAAGTAACTTTGGGCTGCTTCTTTTGCGCCCTTTTCATTTCCTTTTATTAATAGTCTGGCAATTTCACCGCTGATACAAGCTGACGAGCATATCAAATCTTCATTAAGTTCAGTGAGGAGTTCTTTGTCTATCCTTGGGCGATAATAAAAACCCTCGGTATAGGCTGCTGAGGTTAGCTTGATGAGATTCTTATAGCCTTTTTCGCTCATCGCTAAAAGTATCAGGTGGTAAGCAGCTTCTTTTATGCCGGTTTTCTGTCTGTTGAACCTGCTGTCAGGTGCGATATAAACCTCACAGCCGACGATAGGCTTGATGCCGGCTGCCTTTGCCTTGGTATAAAACTCCAATGCCCCGAACATATTACCATGGTCGGTTACCGCAACGGATGACATGTCCAGAGCTTTACATTTTTTGATAAGCTTACTTATTGGAATAGCACCATCGAGCAGCGAATACTGACTATGCAGGTGAAGATGTACAAATCCTTTGTCAGACATAACTTAAGTAAACCCTTAAAGAAAAATTTCCGAATAGTCATCATAGTTTTAAAATACCTTTTTGTCAATACTGCATAGCAAATAAGGTTGGGTTTTGCTGAGAGATTTTGCGTTTGGTCTCGCCGCGGGCTGATATCAGCGGATTACTAATCATTTTCGCATGACTTTTTATTTGGGATGTGTTATATAG
>JAGLTN010000185.1 GCA_023135255.1 Planctomycetota bacterium | reverse complement strand
TATCAGGATTACTATTGTGCATAAGCCCAAGCACTATCGTTGTAAAAATGTATGTAGCCTTGGTAGGCTCACCCGTCGAGCTGGTCAGTTGCTGCCTCGTAGGCGCAAAATATCCCGCATAAATATGCGCATGTCCATCAATTATGTAAAGTGTCTTAGCCATAAACGCCAATATAGTAATTAGAAAGTTTTTTTGCAAGCTAATAGAATTATGCAGGTAAAATAATGAAAAAGTGCCCTTTTTGCGCTGAAGAAATACAGGACGAAGCGATTAAGTGTCGTTATTGCGGCGAATTTCTTAATAACGTCACCGCCTCACAACTAAAACCCACTCAAACCGACAAATGGTATCATGCAACGCCTTTTGTTATTATGATGGTGCTGATCGTAGGTCCTTTTGCCCTGCGACTGGTATGGGGCAATCCCCGTTACAACACCACGGTCAAAATAATCGCCACTGTTATTATTATAGCAATAACCATTATGTGCATCTACCTGATGGGACAAATGTACCAGAACATCTTCAAAACTCTCGGCATCTAAATAAAAAAGGGGGAAAAAGTAAATTTTTTTAAATCGATTTCGCCGGATCCTCCCAAAAACATGCAAAAAACCTGCTCATTCCACCAACTTTCCACACCACCGCTCAATTTTCCACACCAAAACTACCCCCTCACAGCCTCCACCAACGCCGCTATATTCTCAGGCTCAATGTCATCCTGCATATTATGAGCCCCAGCTATCACATATCCGCCGTCTTTACCCAGCGTTTCCCTCAAATAATCAACATGCTCTTTAACCTGCTCAGCCCTGGCATTCGGCAAAAACTGCTGCACATCAACCCCGCCCCAGAAAACGATCCTCCCACCAAACGCATCCTTAAGCTTCTTCGGCTCCATATTATCCGCCGACAACTGCACCGGGTTCAATATATCAACTCCGCACCTTATCAAACTCTCAAGCAGATCATAAACCGAACCGCAACTGTGGTGCCAATAGTAGCACTGCCCAAGCTCTTTCGTCCGCCTTATCCTCTCCATAAAGAAAGGCCCAATAAGCTCATCAAACATCTCAGCAGATATCATCGGCGCACGCTGCGTCCCAAAGTCGTCCCCGCTCGTCGTCAGATCAATGTAAGGCCCAAGCTCACCATAATACTGCTCTGCCACCGTCAATTGAATATTAGTTACAATCTCAAAAAACGTTTTAACAACATCCGGATTCAAAGCCATATTCATCATAAACCCGTCATATCCAAAAAGCCACATCCCCAATTCAAGTATCCCGAAATAAGGATGCTCCGCTATCACAACATATTTATTTTCCTCTTTAAGCTTCTTCGCCTTCGCAACCCACTTATCCATTAGCTCATCATCGATCCGCGCCTGCGGCCACGGATAAAATTTAATATCTTCCACCGTCGCATTGCGAAGCGGCGAATTAACAATTTGCCACTGCCCATCAACAAACCTCTGCCCAATCCCCCAGCAATCAACATATTCCATTTCAGAAATCTTTTGGGAATGTTTACTCGCCAGCTGAACGATATTACCCACAGCCCGAAAATCCGTACCCGCCCATTCCAATATCCGCTCATCGATCCTGCCATCATCCCTCGCTGGACTGTCCATAAACCCCAAAAAATCACACAGCGCAGCCTCACACCCTTTAGACATCGACGTCAATGTCGTTGAGCCAATATCGATAGGCAGCCTGTCAGCCTTTTTGTGCGACATCGTCCGACCAAAAAGCTCTCTGCTATCCATAACTATACCGATCCCAATTGAATTTTTCCGTTTA
>JAGLTN010000184.1 GCA_023135255.1 Planctomycetota bacterium | reverse complement strand
GCGTATAAGCGGTATAAAACTCGCTGCGTGAAATAAGCGAATAAATAGCAGCAGGAATGAAGTGGTCATAAAACCCGCCGCCGAGAAAGCACGTCAGGTCGGTAGAATTTTTACCCGCCAATTCAGCGAGATGGTTTCTCACCTGTTGTTCACTCATACCGCTGCCAAGATTAAAATCCTTACACATCATATCTGCCGGAATATCCGAAAACAGATCATCCATTGTCAGCCCTATTTCAGTCAGCATTTGCTGCTGCTGCTGGGCGGTATTAGCTATGAATGGCATTTTTATAATCCTTTAAGATATTCGTCGTATTCTTTTGAATCCATCAGGCTTTCTGTCTCTTTGCTGTCGGTAATGCTCATTTTGCACATCCAGCCATTACCGTAGCAGTCCTGGTTGATTAATTCCGGTGTTGTTTCCAGCTCGTCATTTACCTCAGTAACTTTGCCTGCAACCGGGCTGTAAATGTCACTTGCTGCTTTTGTGCTTTCAGCTGTCGCCAGTTCGCTATGCTGGGGATATTTCGCGTCAATAGCGGGCAATTCGACAAAAATAATTTCACCAAGCATCTGCTGAGCATAATCTGTAATTCCGATTGTAGCCTGATCGCCTTCGATCTTTAGCCATTCGTGATCTTTCGTGTAAAGCAACCCTTCGATAATCATCTTATGTCTTTCTCCGATTAAAACTTTTGAAACCTGCTTATTATTTTGCCTGTAATATCACCATCGCATTTTTCTCCGATGTTGATAGATTCTTTTCTGCCCTGCTGAACTTGTCTTTCATTTCGGGCAAGATAGTATATCTCGATCTTGTCAGGTTCATTTGCATTTTTGTTCACATACGCTAATGCGATTTGTTTGCCTCCGATTTTCGCACAACTTAATATCTCTCCAATGCACTTGCCGTTATCATCTAATACAATGTCATGGCCTCGTACAGGTCTGACGCCTTTTTGCCCATCCAGCTCAAGGCGCAGGACTTTCATACTATGGTTTTTAGAAACATCCAGCATCGCAGCTTTTCCGATAAAGAAATCCTTATCAAGTTTTACCGCCCAGCCGTAACCTGCTTCAAAGGGTGAAATATTAAATTTACCCGCAAGCTCATGGCCATACAAAGGCAATCCCGCTTCGATCCGCAAGCTGTCTCTCGAACCAAGTCCGCATGGTAATCCTCCAGCCTCTATCAAAATATCCCAAAGATGCTCCGCATTTTCAGGGCTGACAAAAAGCTCAAAACATATCTTCGCCCCCGTGTATCCTGTCCTGGCAATAATACAATTTACCCCTGAAAGCTCTGCTTCTATGAAATGGAAAGGTCTCAAACCCGTTATACTATCCTGACCAACCCCTGTTTGAAGGAGCTTTAAAACAATATCCAGCGAAGCCGGCCCCTGAACTGCAATATCAACTCTGCGATCAGCACAGCAAGCATAGTCTTTCATATCTCTGATGATTGGCGTAAAGCCGATTTTTTTATCAGGTTGTTCAACATCTATGACAATCTCATTATCCAAAAGAGCTTTGAGATATGCTCTGATTTTCTTTTCGTTGCCTGCATTTACTACAACCATGAAGTTATCTTCTTTCCTGCGATATATGATTATATCGTCAAGGATATTGCCTGCCGCATCTAAAATATAACTGTATTTGGCCTGACCGACTTGCATACTGCTTATTTTATTGGTTGTGATAATATCAAGGAACCCAGCTGAATTGTCGCCGGCAACTTCAATGGTTGACATATGAGTACAGTCAAAAATACCAGCTTTTTGGCGTACTGCATCGTGTTCAGCCTTAATCGAGCTATACCACAAAGGCATAATATAGCCGGCAAAGTCAGCCATCTGACTTTTTTGCGTCAATTCGAGGTGTTTTTCATAAAGTACGCTTTTAGTAGGGGCATCCTGAGCATCTTCAAAAATAAATTCACCAGTTATTTTACTTTTCAAATACTATTCTCCTTGATAGATGATAAGAAAGCGTTAATAATAAGCAACATTGTGTCAAAGTCAATGTGTAAAAGGAAGAAAAAGTTAAAAATAAGAACTTAATTATTAATTTTTTGTTAACATACCAATAATAGTAGTAGTCAGTAGCATTTGGCCGATAGTATACTGATCCCAATTGAATTTTTCCGTTTATCCGCGGGTAAATAACTCAAAGATAAGAAGTTATGGATTTATTCGCGGAAATTT
>JAGLTN010000183.1 GCA_023135255.1 Planctomycetota bacterium | reverse complement strand
CCGTAGCTTGTTATTTTTAAGTTATTTACCCGCGGATAAACGGTAAAATTCAATTGGGATCAGTATACTATGGCTTCTATATGTTTTTATTTTCAAGTGCATCAGCCTGAAAGGCTCAGACACTATACTGTGTTTGAGAAAAATAACGAGTATTTTGACGACCACAAAAATGCAGCCATTTGTAAAAAAGTTGCAAATAAATGCTATCTGCCCACCAACAGGCTCATACTGGATACAATTCGCAGATTCGATGGTCGATTCAAAGTTGCATACAGTATAACCGGCACCCTTCTTGAACAACTTGAAAGATTTGCCCCTGAAGTTATGAGTACGTTCCATGCGCTGGCGCAGACCGGTTGCGTTGAGTTTCTCGGAGAAACATATTATCACAGCCTGAGCTTTCTCTATTCAAGGCAGGAATTTCTCGATCAGGTAAATAAACACAGCAAGATTATAGAATCGCTTTTTGGACAGAAGCCAAAGGTTTTTAGAAATACGGAACTTATCTATAATAATGACCTGGCTCAATTTATCGAGTCTATGGGCAGATTTGATGCAATTATAACCGAAGGTGCCGACCATATCCTCGGCTACAGAAACCCGAATTTTGTTTATCGTCCCCAGGGTTGTGAAAAGCTTAAATTATTGCTTAAGAATTATAAATTAAGCGATGACATAGCTTTTAGATTTTCAAATCGTGATTGGTCGGAATGGCCTTTAACCGCTGAAAAATATTCAGATTGGGTAAATAAGATAAACGGCAACGGCAATGTTATAAATCTTTTTATGGATTACGAAACGTTCGGCGAGCATCAGTGGCAGGATACCGGAATTTTTGAGTTTATGAGATATCTGCCCGATTACATTCTCAGACATCCGGACAATAATTTTAAAACCCCAAGCGAAGTTATCGAAAGTTATGAAGTTTCTGATACTGTCGATGTTCCTCATTTGATTAGCTGGGCTGATATGGAAAGGGACCTTTCTGCGTGGCTGGGTAACCCGATGCAGTCAAATGCGATACATGAACTTTACAGGATGGAGCCGAGCATAAAGGAGATCGGCGATGAAAAAATTACCGATGATTGGCGTAAATTGCAGACTTCTGATCATTTCTACTATATGTGTACTAAGTATTTTTCCGATGGCGATGTGCACAAATATTTTAATCCTTATGACTCTCCTTATGATTCATACATCAATTTCATGAATGTTCTTGGTAATTTGCAGAACAGATGTAAAAAGAAGATAACTGAGGATCAATTGTGCGAACAGTCATAAAGTATTGTTTTATATTGGATCTGCATATGGGGATGTTCGTTCTATTGTAAGTTTTAGTTACATGTCTTATCGGAGAAATTGAGAGTGTTGACTTTGCAAAAAAACAACAGTCTGTCAGAAATATCACTTTCTTTGGAATCGCTTTCTATTGACCAGATGCTGTCAAAAGAATGGCTGATCACAAACAATGCAGGCGGTTATGCGTCTTCTTCTGTTGTTGGCTGTAATACCAGAAGATATCATGGTCTGCTTATAGGCTCGCTGAATCCTCCCGTCGACAGAGTAATGTCATTAGCATGTTGTCTTGAGATGATAATTGCGGATTCCGAGGTTTACAACCTTTCAACATTTGAATTCAATGACAGGTTTGCACCGGAAAATTTTAACTATATTAAAGCCTTCAGAAAAAACGCCGGTGTTCATTTCGACTATGAGACGCCAAAAGCACATTTAACAAAGTCTGTTTATATTCTCGGTAAAACAAATACCGCTGCCATAGTATACGATTTTAAAAAAGTCTTTGAACCTGTTGATTTTGTTTTCAGACCTTTCGTGGGCTTAAGAGATTTTCATTCGCTTCAAAAATCTTATGCTCAGCTGAAAGCGGTTGAATTTAAACAGGGGCTTTTAATTCGTCACGATGTTGTTGATAGTTGTGAACTGTTTTTAAACTGCCCCGATGCGAAATTTGAACATGACCCACAGTGGTGGTTTAATTTTATTTATCGTCATGACAAACAGCGAGGTCAGGATTGCAAAGAAGATTTGGCTTCTGCCGGTTTCTACCGCTCATCGATAGATTCGCCTTGCAGAATTGTTCTTTGGGCGACTTTGGCGAATAGCTCTGAAATTTCAGAAGAAAAAATTAACCTTCAATTCGATATCGATAGCGTTAGTCGTGATATTATCAAAAGACAAAAATCTCTGATTTCAAAAGCGAAAGCAAAAAGTAAGGCCCTTGCCAGACTAAGTTTGGCTGCTGATCAGCTGGTTATTCATTGCCCATCTAAAAAGGATTGCAGAACGACTATTCTTGCGGGCTATCCATGGTTTGCGGACTGGGGCAGAGATACTTTTATTTCTTTGCCGGGAGTCTTACTCGAAACGGGCAGATTTGAAGAAGCAAAGTCTGTACTTATTGATTTTGCCGGCTCTTGTGATAAAGGGATGATTCCGAATAGATTTGATGACCGAAGTAACACTGCGTATTTTAACAGCATAGATGCCTCTCTGTGGTTTATCAATGCGGCTTTCAGATATCTCCAATGCAGCAGCGATGAGGAAACTTTCAGCCGTCAATTGCTGCCGGTGATTCGTACTATTGTTGACAGCTATCAGGAGGGTACAAGGTTTAATATTCATGCTGATGATGATGGATTGATAACCGCTGGTGACGCCAATACGCAGCTAACCTGGATGGATGCCAAATTTGGTGATGTTGTTTTCACACCGAGATACGGCAAAACCGTCGAAATAAACGCACTGTGGTATAATGCTCTTTGCTGCCTTGCTGAGTTCTATGCTGAAAGAGATGTTGAAACCGCAAAATACTATCACGAATTGGCTGATATTGTTAAGCTCAGCTTCAATCAAAAATTCTGGAATGGCGATCTTGCTTGTCTTAACGACTGTATTCTTTCTGATGGTATTGTTGATTCCTCTATCAGACCTAACCAGATTTACGCGGTTTCGCTACCGTTTTCACCTCTGTCTCGAAATCGACAGCGTCAAATAGTACAAACTGTTCAGGATCGTTTGCTGACACCTTTTGGTTTAAGAACTCTTGACCCGGCTGACAGCCGATATATAGGAATTTATACCGGCCCGCAGGAAAAAAGAGACCAGGCATATCATCAGGGGACCGTTTGGCCATATTTAATTGGCGGTTTCATAGAAGCATATTTAAAAGTGAACGATTTTTCCAGGCAAAGTAAAGCTGTCGCCGCTGAGTTTATTAAACCTCTGCTGGAAAACCTTAGCAGTGAAGGTTGTCTTGGAAGTGTTGCAGAAATTTATGACGGCGACGAACCCCAGAAACCTAAAGGATGCTTCGCACAGGCCTGGAGTGTAGCCGAGCTTATCAGGGCGTACAAGCTTATCAATAGCTGATAGTTTTTAAACCCCTGCGATTGCTTCTTTCATCTCTGTGATAAATTCGCTGATCTCGGAGAGCATTTTTTCCTTGTTTTCAAGGTTGGCCTCTATCAGTTTTATCAAAGCTGACCCGACAATCACACCATCGGCGCCTGCTTTGACAACGTCGGCTGCGTGTTGGCCTTTGCTTATTCCAAATCCCACACATATCGGCACATCTGTCATGGTTTTCAATTTGGCAACTAAAGGCCTGACTTTATCAGAAAGTTTTTCCCTGCCTCCGGTTACGCCTAAAAGTGAGACGGTATAGACAAATCCGCTAATCTTTTCAGTGATCTTAGCGATTCTTTCGTCGCTGCAATTAGGTGTTACCATAAAGACTGTATCAAGCCCCGCTGCTTTGGCTGGGCCTTGGATTTCTTCAGCATCGTCAACATTTAGATCCGCGACCAGCACACTATTGACGCCGGCCTGGTGGAAATCTTTGCAGAACTTTTCTATGCCGTATTGATACATCAGGTTATAGTACATTAAAAGCCCGATCGGAATATCCTTATACTCCTTGACCCGCTTGATAAACTCAATTGCTTTGGCCATGCTCATCCCGTTTCTTAGTGACCGAATGTCAGCTTTTTGGATCGTAGGCCCATCTGCTATCGGGTCTGAAAACGGTATGCCAAGTTCAAGTATATCGGCGCCAGCATCTATTGCGGTTTTGACAATCTCAAAGCTTGTTTCCATGTCCGGGTCGCCGATCACAAAAAATGGTATCAGCGTTGCTTTGTCTGTTTCGCAAAAAACTTCTTTGTATGTTTTCATCTATGTTATCCTTATTTCACAGGTCTGTATTTTTCAACTATTGACACGTCTTTGTCACCTCTGCCTGAAAGATTCATCACAACTATTGTCTCAGGGGTGAGCTTATCCTTCAAACTTATCAGATACGCCAAAGCATGTGAGCTTTCCAAAGCGGGTATTATTCCTTCCTTCTGTATCAGTATCTCAAAGGCGTCCAGCACTTCTTCATCCTCTGCTGCGACATACTCTGCTCTTTTTAAATCTTTCAGCAAACAATGTTCAGGCCCGACAGAAGGGTAGTCAAGCCCTGCGCTTATAGATTCGGTGTCATAAACCTGCCCATCTTCATCCTGCAAAAGGTAAGCTTTCGAGCCGTGCAGAATACCAACTTTTCCCGCTACCAACGTAGCTGCGTGTTTGCCGCTTGCCACGCTTTTTCCGCCAGCTTCGACTCCGACCAGCTTTACATCCTTATCATCAATGAAGCCGGAAAAAATGCCGATAGCATTGCTGCCTCCGCCGACACATGCAACAACCATATCGGGCAGTTTTCCGAGTTTATCAAGACACTGTTTTCTGGCCTCAGTGCCGATACAAGTTTGGAAATGCCTGACTATTGTAGGGTATGGGTGCGGCCCGGCAGCGGTGCCGAACAGATAGAATGTGTCTTCAGCATGCGATGTCCAGTACCGCATTGCATCATTGATAGCATCCTTCAAAGTTCCGGTTCCGCCTTGGACGCCTATAACCTGGGCCCCGCAAAGCCTCATCTTGTGAACGTTGACGTTTTGTCTTTCGATGTCGATAACGCCCATGAAAATTTTTGTTTCCATGCCGAACAATGCGCCTATCATTGCAGTTGCCAACCCATGCTGACCGGCGCCGGTTTCAGCGATAATTTTTGTTTTGCCCATATACTTGGCTAATAGACCCTGTCCAAGTGCATTGTTAACTTTGTGTGCACCGCCGTGGAGGAGGTCCTCGCGTTTGAGGTAAACTTTAAAACCAACATATTCACTGAATCTTTTAGCAAAGTATAAAGGTGTCTCTCTGCCTGCGTAATCTTTATAAAGACTCTCAAGCTCAGCAACGAAGCCTTCGTCTTTATAATAACGATAAAAACCTTCCTCAAGCTCTTCCAGCACTCCGTTTAAAACTTCCGGCACGTAAAAGCCACCAAATTGTCCATATCTGCCTTTATATTTCATACAAACCTACCTTATCCTCTTAAATGTTTAATATTATCAAAAAGTTTCTGCATCTTCTTATAGTCTTTTTTCCCAGGCTCAGATTCTATTCCGCTGCATATATCTATTCCGTAAACTCCGAGGTTTACAGCCTCAACTGCATTATCACAGGTGATGCCGCCAGCTAAAAATACCCGTTTCTGGATGTTACCGACGATGTTCCAGTCAAAGGCAATCCCGGTTCCGCCATATTTTTCAGGTGAAAAAGCGTCCAGCAGTATCGCATTAGTAAAATATTCTTTTGCCTTGTCGATGTCGCTGGCATCTTTAACCCTGATAGCCCTCATCGTCTTAACATTAAGTTGCCCAACGTGACTGCAGAACTGGCTTGTTTCATCTCCATGCATTTGAACCCAGTTCAAGCTGCACTTGTCAGTTATATTGCGTACCTCATCAAAACTGCTGTTGACAAATACTCCGACAATGTCAACAAAGCCGGCAAGTTTGTTAATGATCTCTGCTGCCTTGTCAGGTTCAATATACCTTGGGCTTTTCTTGTAAAAATTAAACCCCAGCATCTCAGCTCCCATATCGACAGCAGCGCGAGCATCTTCGAGGTTGGTTATTCCACATATCTTAACTTTAACGATCAGCATTATGGTTTCTCAAAAAAAATCTTTGTTCTAAAGTCTTTCTCAATTCTCCTATTCTAAACTTAACTGTTTGATATTTCTATTAATTTTTTCAGACAATCAGCCGCTGCTCTGTCGGCTATAGATGCTTTTGCTTTGATTATCCCCTCATCGAAGTCTTTCGCCAGTGATGCTGTTACTATTGCTGCTGCTGCATTCAAAACAACGATGTCTTTTTTGCACCCGTTTTCTTTGCCGTTGATAATATTTCTGATTATCTCAGTGTTTGTCGCGGTGTCACCGCCTCTGAGCTGTTTGCTATCAGCAATTTCTATCCCGAAATCAGCTGGAGATATCTGGGTTTTGGTTATAGCTCCACCTTTGATCATATAAATTTTAGTCTCTGCCATTGTGCTTATCTCATCGAGTCCGCTGCTATGAACGACCATTGCGTTTTCAGCCCCTAAAAGAACAAGCGCCTTGGCGATTCTCTCCATCAACCCTTCATCAGGCACACCCATAACCTGTGCTTTTACGTCAGCGGGGTTTGCTAAAGGCCCAAGTATGTTAAACGCTGTTCTGAAATCAAGGCTCTTTCTTATAGGCTGGACGAATTTCATAGCGGGGTGGAACATCGGAGCGAACATAAATCCGATATGAGCCTGCCTTATACATTTTTCAACTAACTGTGGCCCGCAGTCGATTTTTACCCCCAGCCCTGCCAGCACGTCTGCCGAGCCGCACTTACTTGTGATTGCGCGGTTGCCATGCTTAGCAACAAAACAGCCCGCACCGGCAGCTACCAATGCCGCGGCTGTAGAAATGTTAAAAGTCTTAACCACTGCTCCGCCGCTGCCGCAGGTATCTATCAAACCGTCAATATCTGCAACATTAACTTTGACCGCATGGTCACGAAGCGATCTTGCCAGCCCAGCCAATTCCTCAGCTGTCGCTTTTTTTATCCTCATAGCAGTCAGAAATGCAGCCACCTGAACGTCAGCAACATCACCGCTGAAGATTCTGTCCTGAAGGTCCCTGGCTTGGTCGAAGGTCAAATCCTGTCCTTCTAACAATAATTCAAGATATTCTGTTATCTTAGTCATACCTGTACTCTCCTGATTCTGCTTTTAATTGCGATATTAATCATATTTTCAATTATTTTTCCACCGCCTGGAGTCAATATGCTTTCCGGATGAAACTGCAAACCGTAAATATCCAAATCTCTGTGCTGAACCCCCATTACGATCCCCTCATACTGGGCTGTTTTATTCAGACAGGCAGGAACTTTTTGTGCGCAAAGGCTGTGATACCTTCCCACCTGCATGGGGTTTTCTATTGACTCAAATACTCCTGTTTCGTCATGGTTTATTCGTGACCCTTTGCCGTGAACAGGCACGCCGCATTTGCCGATCTCTCCGCCGAAGTATTGAACAATTACCTGATGGCCAAGGCAAACCCCTAATATCGGCAGCTTGTCTTTAAAATAGTCCACTGCCCATAAACTCACTCCCGCGCTGTCCGGGTTGCCGGGTCCGGGTGATATTACAACCATGTCCGGTTCGAACTGCTGTGATATTTCTTTCAGCTTTTCTTCTGCAATGTCACTTCGATAAACCTTTGCGATACAGTCACGCTTGCAGAATTCGTCAACGAGGTTGTATGTGAACGAATCAA
>JAGLTN010000182.1 GCA_023135255.1 Planctomycetota bacterium | reverse complement strand
TGATGACGGCAGGGCGATTACGGTTAGTGTAGAGTTTCCCGGTCGAAATATTACGGCGCAAATCTGGAAAGTAGTTGTCGGCAGGGTCAATTTGTTTTTGCTGGACTGCAATATACCGGCGAATAGTCCAAAGGACCGAATGCTTACGGCGAATCTTTACGGCGGTGATAATGAGAATCGGATGTGCCAGGAGATAATGCTCGGCATCGGTGGTTTGCGCGGGCTTTTGGCGATGGGTATCGAGCCTACGGTTTGTCATATGAACGAAGGTCATGCTGCATTTATGTCACTTGAAAGAATAAAGAATTTGCGGGAAGAAACAGGTATTACATTTGAGCAAGCACTGGAAGCAACAAAAGCGGGCAACATATTTACCGTTCACACTCCAGTGGCACCGGGTAATGATGAATTCAGCGCTGAGCTTATCGAAAAGTATTTCAATTCTTACTATCCAGGTCTTGGGATTGATAAAAAAGATTTCCTTGGTCTCGGTAGGTTTAATGTTGAAGATAATAATGAACTTTTCAAGATGCCTGTATTGGCGATCAAGCTGAGCAGTTACCGCAATGGTGTCAGTAAACTTCATGGCAAAGTCTCAAGAGAGATGTGGGCTGGTTTGTGGCCTGAGGTTCCGGTAAGTGAAGTGCCGATCACCTCTGTTACCAATGGTACTCATATAAAGAGTTGGTTATCACATGAGTTGACATCATTATATGACAGATATCTCGGTGTTAACTGGCATGATGAAGTGACAGACAGCTCGCTTTGGAACAATATTGATTCCATACCTGATGAAGAATTCTGGCGGACGCACCAGAGGAGTAAGGGGAGATTGGTAGCTTTTGCAAGGAGCAGACTCAAATCTCAAATACAGCGAAGAGGTACTTATCATACAGAGCTTAACTGGGCAGATGAGGTATTGGATTCGGAAGCATTAACTATTGGTTTTGCAAGAAGATTCGCTACTTATAAAAGAGGCAATTTGCTGCTTAGGGATCCGAAGAGGCTTATTAAACTTTTGAGTGATCCTGAAAGGCCTTTGCAAATAGTCTTTGCCGGTAAGGCTCATCCGAGAGATACCGAGGGCAAAGAGATAATTCGTCAGATCATCCATTTTGCTAACCAGTACGATGTGCGAAAACGGATTGTGTTCCTCGAAGACTACGATATTAATGTTGCGAGATTTTTGGTAAGGGGAGTTGATGTATGGCTCAATACCCCAAGACCGCCAATGGAGGCAAGCGGTACAAGTGGTATGAAAGCGGCATTTAATGGTGCATTGAACCTTAGTACCTGGGACGGCTGGTGGTGTGAAGGTTATGTTAATGAGGGCGGTTGGGTAATTGGAGCCGGTGAAAGTTATGACGATTCTGAATATCAGGATATGGTTGAATCTCAGGCGATGTATAATATTCTGGAAAATGAGGTTATTCCGCTTTACTATTCACGTGGTAAAAACGATCTGCCCCGGCCTTGGATACATCGTATGAAAACCACTATCAAATGGTGTACACAAAGATTTAATACCAGCAGAATGGTGGGCGAATATACTAAGAGATTCTATATGATGGCGGCGGAAGACTGGAAAGAACTTAATGGAAAATCCCAGGCTAAAGCTAAAGAGATATCAACCTGGAAATCTTATATGAAACAGCACTGGGGCCAGTTGCAAATCGCAGATGTCGATATCAAAGTTGATAATGGTAATGGATTCAAAACACAGGATCAGAGGAAATCTCAAATCAAGGTCGGTTCAAAGCTGCGTGTTAAAGCACTTGTCAGGCTTGGTGAGATTGTCCCTGAAAATATTTCTGTACAGCTTTATCGCGGGCAGGTTGATTCGTGGGGTAATATCATAGACGGGACGATTTTGGAAATGGCTTATAAAGAGCCTGCTAATGAAGATAAATTCCACTGGTTTGAGGGTATTATGGTTTGTGATAATTCGGGCAGGCAGGGGGTGGCAGTAAGGTTGCTGCCCAAGTATGATGGAATGGCGTGTCCACATGGTCTGAATCTTATTTGCTGGGAATTGCAGAATAATCAAACTGCGGCCAAAGTGAATTAGAGCAATTCAGGGCATCTCTAAAAATTCATTTTGTCAGTCAAGCGAATCTTTTTGACTCTGGTCATCGTCAGACAAAAACCGCCTTATCTTCAGATAAAGCTGATTTGTCTTCCTTGCCAGAAGCCGAAAATCTTCCACTTGCTGCTCAAAAGCAATTATTAGAACTACCCTTCAGTTTTATATGAGATTTTACAAGTTAAAGAATATCAATACCAGGTAGTCTGCTGAAGCCATTTTTCACCCATTATCGAAAGATCATCAAAGTAGACTATCCGGTCCCTGTTCAAATCTCCGGTGATGCCATCGGCTCTGTGCCAAAAATATTCTGCCATCCAAGCGAAATCTTCAAAGTTTACGATGCCGTCATTTGTGATATCAGCAATTACAGACCAACCTGCGGGAGACTTGCTTGCCTGTGCAGTGGATCCATAGGTGCCCATGTTTATCCTGATGTTGTTGGCATGGGTGTATTCATCACCAAGGCTGAAGCTGGTTCCACCGGCGTCAATGCATCTGCTTGTTGCTGAATCGTAAACCCAAATTTTATTTACATCATCCCAGCTGCCGGCTTGTGACATTAAGTGGTAATCTGTTAGTGAAACAAAACACGGGTCTTCATAAATATTACCCGCACCATTTTTGTAACTTTCAAGGCTGCAGAAGCTTACATCCGGACAGTTAGCTACTGATTCGGCTGGTAGGTTGTAGTAAATTATTGAGTTTACAATTTTTCCGTTACAACTGTCAATTGCTGCGCCATAATCGGATGTATTGTCCGCGATCGTACAATTGATGATGTCGGCATCGCAGTTATAAACAGCGCTGTTTGTGTAGGCATGGTTGCTGGTTATTAAACAGTTTAGTATTTTTCCGTCACAATTTGCCAAAGCACCACCACGTCTTGAAAGATCTGCGGTGTTGCGTATAATAGTGCAATTATCTATTGTTCCATCTACATCGCTTATTGCAGCTCCGTCGAATTCTGAAACATTGTCTCTGATTAGACAATAAGAAATATTGGCGCCGCACCGGTCGCCGTAGATACCGCCATCGGTTGCGCCTCCTGTAATTGTAAAACCGACAAGGTTGCAGTCAGAAGTTTCGCTGCCCTGGAATTCTACTACAGGAATATTACCGCTGCCCCGGATCATTGTCCGAGCAACAATGTTTCTATCCATAGGATTAGTACTGGTTAGAGTGATATTCTTTCCTGAAAAGTTTATGTTTTCCTGATAAGTACCAGAGTTTGCGATGATTACATCATAATTATTGGCGTTGTCGATTGCGTCTTGTATTGCCATATGATATGTGCCCTGATTAGTATTTCTCACTGGTTTTACGACAGATCCGGTGATCGTTATATTGCCTCCAATTCTGATGCCCTTGATATTAAATCCTTCGACTATTCCGAAAGTGATATTTGTGACAGATGCAGTTGCATAGCCATCTTCATCAACTATTATTTCTATGTCAGCACCGACGTCGCCTTCTTGTATTCGCTCATCGAGAATAGTTGCCGGCAGGGAGCCGTAATGTATGCCGTCGCCGGATAGCTCGTCAAGCAAAAATGAAATGTCGATCCACATCCAGAAGAGAACTTGTGCGTATGCTTCTACTTTTGTTATTTCCCAGTGGTATTCATATACGGTGTAGTAATTATCGATGTAACTTGGGTTTGAGTTCCATGAGACATCTTCTCCCATAGTTTCTGTGTCGAAAGTCCAATTGACAGGGTTCGCTGCTATAGTTACGCTGCAAAAAATAAGGAATATAGCAGTTATTGAAAATAAAGATGTTCTTTCCATGGGGTCTCCTTTTAAAAATTAAGGCTTTTCATCGTGCAGACATCGCTTTTTGCCGTATTTCACTTTTACTAACCCAATATCTCGATGCGTCATTATAGTATAATTATCCGTTTTTGTCAAGAACAATAAGCTTTCTAATGCCTTTAAATAGCCTGAGTTTAATAATTTTGTCTTTACATTATACTGCTGTGGGCATAAAATGATTACATTCGTGGGAAGTTATAATTTTTTTTTAGGTGTTTGATGTGGAAAAGATAAAACTTTACGATACTACGCTTCGTGACGGTATGCAGACTGAATCTGTCAGTTTTTCTCTTCAGGATAAACTGCTCATTGCCAAAAGGCTTGATAAGCTTGGTATTGACTACATTGAAGGCGGTTATGCTGCATCAAACGCGAAGGAAATGCAGTTTTTCCTGGAAATTGCAGGGGAAAAACTCGAAAACAGCAAAATTACAGCTTTTGGTAATACTCACAGAGCTAATGTCAAGGTTGAAGATGATTTATCAATACGATCGATCCTGGCTTGTAAAGCACCTGCTGCGACTATTGTCGGTAAAAGCTGGGATATGCAGGTTACCGGAGTTTTGAAGTGCTCTCTGGATGAGAATCTTGTAATTTGCTCAGAATCGGTGAAATATCTCAAAGGCAAAGGTCTTGAAGTGATATTCGATGCGGAGCATTTTTTTGACGGGTATAAGGCCAATCCCGAATATGCGGTGAAGGTTCTGGAGGCAGCTGCTCAGGCGGGTGCGGATTGTCTAAGCCTTTGTGAGACTAACGGCGGAGTGCTGCCCTGTGAAGTTTATGAAATAACCAAAGCTGTCTGCGAAAAATTTTCAACAGTATGCGTGGGGATACATACCCACAATGATAGTGAATGCGCAGTTGCCGGCAGTCTGGAAGCGGTAAGAGCCGGTGCGCGACATGTGCAGGGAACTATCAACGGTCTTGGTGAGCGTTGCGGTAATGCTAATCTTTGTACTGTTATACCGAACCTTGCTTTGAAGATGGGCTTTGAAGTATTAACACCTGAAAAAATGAAAACCCTGACAGAGGTTTCACGGTTTATTTTTGAGGTAGCAAATCTTAATCCTGTGCCGAGTATGCCTTATGTTGGTGAAAGTGCATTTGCACATAAAGCGGGGCTGCATGTAAACGCTATCAGAAAAAACAAACAGACTTATGAGCATGTTGATCCTGAAGTGGTTGGCAATGAAAGGCGATTTTTAATCTCTGAGCTTAGCGGTCGTTCAAATATTCTTGCCAGGCTTGAGAATACAAAGCTTGCCGATGACAGAAAACTTGCAGCGAAAGTGCTTAAAAAAGTTCAGGAGCTTGAAAACCAGGGTTATCAATTTGAGGCTGCTGATGCCAGTTTCGATCTGCTTGTGAAAAAGATCATGAATGAGTATAAGCCTTCTTTCGAGCTTTTAAAATATCATGTTAATGTCGAGAACCGTCCCGGTGGAGATATCGTAACCGAAGCGACGGTTAAGCTGCGGGTTGATGGTAAGACTGAACATGTTGTAGGTGAAGGTGACGGTCCTGTTAACGCTCTTGATGCAGCACTTCGAAAATCACTTGAAACTTTTTACCCGGTTATCAAAGATATGCATTTGATAGACTACAAAGTTCGGGTGGTTAATGCTCGTGCGG
>JAGLTN010000181.1 GCA_023135255.1 Planctomycetota bacterium | reverse complement strand
GGTAAAATTCAATTGGGATCAGTATGAAAATTCGATAACAATTTATCTATGAAAATAATTTATAAAAATAATAATCTGGAAAAAGTATTGATCGGTATCTGCGGCGGCGCTTCGGTATTTGTGATGGCTTCGTTTGTGCTGCTGTTCGGCTTTGATCGGCCTATGATGCCCAGGGAGATACTGTATCTGGTTCAGGTGGGGCTTTTGTTCGTTTTCATATCGGAAAAGGTTATACGGTTTTTTAACGCTGAATCGAAGCGGCAATTCTGGAGGGGAAACTGGTATGACGCGGTTTTGCTTTTAGTGTTTGGCGTATTTCTGTTTGGGTCGAAAAAATGGTTCGATGTCGAAGACAGCCTGCGGTTTTTACATGTTGCGGTTGGTGCATACCTTGTAGTTCAAGTTGTAATAAAAGTTTGCAGAACTACGGTTAATATGGCAGCGACGGGTAATAACCCGACTAAGACCTTGATAATCAGTTTCCTTGTTTTGATAGTTTGCGGCGGCGGGCTTTTGATGCTGCCAAAAGCTTCGACTGGTGAGAATCTCAGTTTTATTGATGCTTTGTTTACATCGACATCGGCGACATGTGTTACGGGGCTTATTGTAAAAGATACGGGGTCGGATTTTACATTGATGGGTCAGACGGTTATTTTAACTTTGATCCAGCTTGGTGGTTTGGGGATAGTTGTTTTTGGCGCGATTTTAGCACTGTTGCTTGGTCAGGCGCTTAATGTTCGTGAATCTGTTGCGATGCAGGATCTGTTAAGCGCGCGGACGTTAGGGAAGATCGGCAATATTATCGCGTTTATTTTTCTGGGCACTGTTGTTATTGAAGCTATTGGCGCAGTGTTGATGTTCGGTATGTGGGACTGTGGGCTGGGGCGGGTTGGCAATATTCAGGAGCAGTGGTTTTGCAGTGTTTTTCATTCGATAAGCGCTTTTTGTAATGCGGGGTTTAGCCTTTTTGATGACAGCTTGATAAGTTATCAGCGGAGCTGGGGTGTGTTTGTTGTTCTTTGCCCTTTGATAATTATGGGCGGGCTTGGTTTTGGTGTTCTTTATAATATATTCAATGTGGCAGTTGACAGGTTGAAAAGGTTTGGCAGGAAGATTTGCGGCAGAGAGGACGATGGGGCGGCGGGAGTACCTAAAAGGCTTCATTTGCAAAGTAAGATAGTGGTCAGTGTGAGCTTTATTTTGATAATTGCCGGTATGCTTTTGATAATGCTGTTCGAACATTATGCCGGCGAAGGGTCAGCGAAAAGCGGTGGGATATTAGGGGCGTTTTTCCAGTCTGTTACAGCCAGGACGGCGGGTTTTAATACTGTTGATATATCGGCATTGAGTGATTCGAGTAAGATGGTTTTGATATTGCTGATGTTTGTGGGGGGCAGTCCGGGTTCTGCGGCAGGTGGTATAAAAACCGTGACTTTGGTGGTTATTGTTATTTCTACTATTGCGGCACTGAGGAAGAGAAACGAAGTTGAAATATTTAAAAGGTCCATACGAATAGTTGTTGTCGGCAGGGCTATTGCTGTTACGCTGTTATTTTTAGTGGTTTTGTTCTCAGCGGTTTTTGCTTTGAATATTACAGAGCACGGCAGTGGTTTTACGATGTCTGATATAATGTTTGAATCGGCATCTGCTTTGGGAACGGTTGGGCTTTCGACGGGTATAACGGGTTCTTTGACAACAGCAGGTAAAGTTATTATTATTTTAGTTATGCTTATAGGCAGGCTTGGACCTTTGACGCTGCTGGCGTCGCTTACGTTTAACCTGAAGCCTGTTAAGTATAGTTATCCGGAAGAAGCGGTTATTGTTGGCTGATGGTTTTTGGATTGATATTGACCGGCGATTCGGTTAGTGTTTTTTTGGAGCAATATTATGGAACGTTTTGCTGTTATAGGTTTGGGAAGATTTGGAAAGAAACTTGCTATAGCGCTTGCGATGAGCGGCGCAGAGGTGATAGCTGTCGATAAGAACAGGGACGAGATCGAATTGATCCGCGACCAGGTAACTTTGGCGGTCAAACTTGACGGTACCGATGAGGAGGCTCTCAAGGCTCAGGGGATCGATAAGGTTGATGTTGCTATTATAGGTATCGGCCTGGGGACTGGAAAAGGGTTTGAGTCTGCGGTGCTGACGGTAGTGACGTTGAAGCAGATGGGGGTTAAGAAGATATATGCCAGGGCAGAGGACCGTATGGGCGGGGAGGTTTTTGCTAAGGTTGGTGCTACAGAGGTTATTTATCCGGAGATTGAATCTGCGCAGAGGTGGGCCTATAAGCTTATTGCTCCTCAGATAGGGGAGAAGATTGATTTTGCACCGGGCTATAGTTTGGCGAGGATAAAATCGCCTGCGAGTTTTGATGGGAAAACAGTTATGGATTTGCAGCTAAGGCAGAAATATAATATTAATCTTGTCGCTATTAAGCGTTGTGATGAGAGTAAGGGCAAGAAAAGTGATATGGGATCAATTATTAATGTCCCTATGCCGAATACGATCATTTATGCGGGGGATGTTTTAATGGTGGCTGGTTCTGACGCTGATCTTGTGAAGCTGCCTCAGGAGTAGGTTTTGTTTTTTCGCGGTATTTGCGAAGCATAGCCAGCAGGTTTTGCATATCCGGGGGCAGGGGTGCTTCAAATTTTACCTGTTGGCCGGTTGTGGGGTGGGTAAATTCGAGTGTGTTTGCGTGGAGGGCGACCCGGTTTATTACTGGTTCTTCGATAGCGGATTCGGCGTATTTAAGCTGCCATGGGTAAACGAATTGTCCGCCGTACATATCGTCTGCTACTATCGGGTGTCCTATGTGTGAGAGGTGGACCCTGATCTGGTGGGTTCTGCCTGTCATGATTTTGACTCTCATCATGCAGTAGCCTTTGAATACTTCGATGACTTCGTAGAAGGTTATTGATTCTTTGCCTATATCGTAACGGACGGCGTATCTTTCTCTTGCTTTCGGATGTACACCTAATGGTTCGTTGATTCTGTCGGCGGTGAGGTCCGGGCATCCCTGTACTATTGCGAGATAGCTTTTTTTAGTTTGGCGGTTCTCAAATTGTTTTGCTATTTTCCATTGTGCGACCTCGTTTTTTGTTACTACCATTACGCCTGTGGTATTTTTGTCGAGTCTGTGGACGATTCCGGGTCGGTATTCACCAAGCCCGGAGGAAAGGTTATTGCAGTAATATACCAAACCGTTGACGAGAGTTCCGTGAGTGTGACTTCTTGCCGGGTGCACTATCATGTCGGCTTGTTTATTGAGGATGATAACGTCTTCGTCTTCGTATATTATATTCAGCGGTATATCTTCTGGCAGGATTTCTTTTGTTGGCAGCGGAGGGAGGGTAAGCTCGATCTTGTCGCCTGGGGAAAGTTTGAAACTCTGTTTCACGGGCTTATCGTTGACTTTTACGCATCCTTGCTTGATTATTGTCTGGAGCATTACCCGGCTGTAGTTGCTGAACCTGCCATGGAGGTATTTATCGATCCTTCTTTGTTTTATTGCGGTTCCGACGTTGAGAATTAATGGTTCGCTCGTTAATTCCTGATCTTCGTCAGGGATAAGTCCATTATTTTCAGTTGTTTTGTCGTTACTCATCAAAGCTGTAGTAATTTATTGGCTGGACAGGTTTACATCGTTTATATCGATAGAAATCGGCGCAGGAGCGTTAGAGTCGACTATTACCGGTGCAGGCTTGAAAGTGAGCTTTTCCTTGAAGTCGTTCATTGTATTGACTCTTGTTTTTGCAGCGGCGGCGGCAGTAGTGCCTTCGAATTCAGGAGTTTCAACGATTTTTTTGTAAATCTCTTTAGCAGCATCGAAGTTTCCAATTTCTTCTTCACAGAGGCCGAGACCAAATGTTGCCAGTGCTTTTAAAGATGAGTTTGAAGGTTCTTTTTCGAGAGCTTTGTTGTAGCTTTCTTTTGCCTGGGCTATCTGCATTTCGATATCCTGCTGGGTGACAACGCCTGTGCGATAGTGCAGTTCGGTTCTCAGTGCGTCAGCTCCTTTGATGTATGCCATAGCAGCCATATCTGAATTATCTGCCTGGTCAGCTGAATTTGCCATATCGTCAGCTATTTTCAGGAGATTAAATGAAAGATCGATATTCTGGCCTCGCGCCTGCACGATCCTGCTCTTTGTTTGAGGCAGGGCTGTTGCATGTTGGGTGAAAGCGAGTTTCTTTTCAGAGATGTTTCCTACCTTCTGATGGTGATAGAGGTATGAGCCGCCTACGAGGACAAGTACGATTGCCGCATAAATTAAAAATTTAACATTTTTCTTTACCCACTGTGGGAAGTTATTTATCCACTTAGCCAGGTCATTGGTTTTCAGCTCATGGCGATGTTCAGCGTCCATTTATATCTCCGTTTCATATTTCAAAAGTAATTATTATCAGCAAATTTTCGATTATAAATACAAATCGTCATTTTAGCAAAATTTCTTTTGCCTTGCAATTAGCAATTTGGTCACTAAAATTTCAGATAAATGACTTACGAAAGGAAATAGATGTTAGAAAATATGAGAAATAAAGCTGGAATTACGTTTTTACTGTTTTTTGCCGGGGTTTCCGGTTGTTTTGCCGTCGGTATTGATTCGAGTAAATATATCACGGTTGATGAAATAAAACCCGGTATGGAGGCATATTGTCTGACATGTTATAAGGGCAGCAAGATAGAAAAGTTCAAATTGGAAGTACTCAGCGTTGTTAAGGGCTTTAGGCCTGGAAAAGATGCTATTATGGTTCAGGGCACAGATGAGAGGTTTATTCATACCCGTCCTGTGGCCGGTT
>JAGLTN010000180.1 GCA_023135255.1 Planctomycetota bacterium | reverse complement strand
CAATAACACCCGCCGAAACACCCATGCCCGCATCATCGGCAACCTGCAATATCATCTTATCAATACTAATCTCAAATCCGCCCTCTTTCGGTACCATCTCAAAATCGTAACTATCTTCAACTGCCATATCGATCACCGCCTGCAATCCCATAGGCAGCTGCGCCTCAAAGCTGTTCACACTACCAAGGCCTGCCATCGCCGCCACCGCATCGAACACTCTGCCCAAACTCGACGTCTGGACAACATTAATATCCTTATTAATCTGCTCAAGCACGATCTCCTGCACTGTCTTGTCAGGCTCGATCCTATCCAAAAGCTGCTGATACTCTCGCAAATCACCACCGCCCAAAGCCTTAACCAAAAGCCCCATCATAGGCCTGATCGCCTGCTTGCTCGCCATATCGCCGCCTGCAAGTTTAAAATAACTCAAATGCCCAAGCCTTGTAAACTCCCCCAACGACGCCCGCAAACATTCAAACCCCCAAACCGCGCCATCATTCCCATAGCCCGTCCCGTCACAACTCAAACCGATAACTTCACCCCTGCAATTATTCTCCGCCATCACCGCAGCGATATGCGCCCAGTGATGCTGAACCTCGATAATTTTCACCCCCTCCATCTGCCTTGCATAATTTGTCGAAAAATAACTCGGATGCAGATCGCACGCAACCACTCTTGGTCGAACCTCAAACAAGCCGCAAAGATGCGACACCGATTCAACATAATGACGATAAACTCTACCATCAGCCAGGTCGCCAATATGCTCACTGCAAATAAGCTGATTACCCTTCACTAACGAAAATGTATTTTTCAGATCCGACCCCGCCGCCAATATATCCTCGCACGCACCATCAACAATAACGATAGGCCCGGGCACATACCCCCTCGCACGCCTGATCAAAACCTCCTGCCCCTCAATAACATGAGCGATCGAATCATCAACCTGCCTGTAAATATCCCTGTTATGCATCAAAAAAACATCAGCGATTGACCCCAGCTTATCTACCGCCTCATCATTATCCTTTATCAAAGGCTCATCCGAAACATTACCGCTGGTCATAACCAGCACGCCGTCAAAATGCTCAAACAATAGCCATTGCAAAGGTGCATAACAAAGCATAAACCCATAACAGCTAACCCCCTCTGCGACAGACTCTGCAATCCCGCTTTCATCTTTTTTCTTCAGCAAAACGATCGGACACTGCGCACTTGTCAAAAGCCCCTCTTGAGCCTCACTCACATGCGCATATTTTTTTATCTTCTCAACCGAATCCGCCATCATCGCGAAAGGTCGAGCATCTCTCTTCTTTCTGAGCCGAAGCTCCCTGACCGCCTGCTCATTAAAAGCATCCACCGCCAAATGAAATCCGCCGATCCCCTTTATCCCGATTATCTTCCCCGCTGCCAATAGCCTCGCCGTCTCCTCAATCGCTTTTCCACCAT
>JAGLTN010000018.1 GCA_023135255.1 Planctomycetota bacterium | reverse complement strand
TAAGAGTATTTCAGATAAAAAAAGGAAGCTTCTGGGGCGGATATTAATAACTGATAGTAAAAAGGCTAAGACTAAGGCAGCGGGGTTGAAGCATTTGGAGCGGACTACAGCAGCGGTATTGAAGAGCCTGGGGTGGCAGGGGAAGACGGTTGAGGAATTGATGGAGAGGCTTTGTCCTGAGTGCCTTTTGCGGGTAAAGGGGTATGATTGGTATAAGGAGATAGCCAGCCATCAGCTTGGGGCAGATGAGATGGATGTTGCAATCGCGGCGGGGGTGTTTGTCGATGATATGGCAGAGAAGGGGATGAAAATATTGGATGTGAGGAGCATTTGTCTTGATGCGGGCCATTATAACCAGCTGATCGAGAAGATCAATAATAAGGCAAATGTGCTTTTCTCTGCGACGGCCAGACATATTAAAGAGGCTTGGGATAATTGCCCGGCTGGGCAGGTATTGCAGGTTATTGTTGACAGGCAGGGGGGCAGAAGTCACTATGGGAGGATATTGCTGAGGATGTTTGAGGGGGCCCAGCTTGTGATATTGAAAGAGACGCAAAAGAGCAGCAGCTATGAGCTGACGGATGGTGACAAGGTTATGCGGGTGCATTTTGCTGTTAAAGCAGATAGTAAGTATCCGGCGGTGTCGCTGGCGTCGATGGTGAGCAAGTATGTCAGGGAGCTGCTGATTGAAAATATTAATCGTTATTTTATCGGTTTTAAAAGTGACCTGAAGCCTACAGCGGGGTACTGGCAGGATGGGCTCAGGTTTGTTGGCGATCTTGAAGAGCATTTGCCAAAGGTTCGCTATGAGAGGGATATGCTTGTTCGGTCGAGATGAGAAATTGTTTTGAAATTATGACATTTTTTAAAGGGATTAGAATTATGAATTATAGAATGATGAGTGTGGTTGTTTTGTCAGCTTTGATGGTGATTTCGGCGGGGTGTCTGGATGAGAATAAGTCACCACAAGGCGGATGGGTGAAGCTTGCCGATAGTGAGAGTTTAGAGGGGTGGAAGACGATAGGAGGGCAGGGGAAGTTTTATTTTGCCGATGGTGTCATTGTAAGTGAGACTGTGGCGAAGACGGCTTCGACGTTTCTGTGCAGTGAAAAAGAATATGGCGATTTTATACTTGAGCTGGAATTTAAAGTTGATCCTAGTTTGAATACGGGGGTGCAGATCAGAAGCTCTGTGCATGAGGCTGACTATACGTCTGAGTATGTTGATGGGAAGATGAAAGTTGGGAAGAGGACGTTTAAGGCGGGGACGGTTTTTGGTTATCAGATCGATATCGATCCATCGCCGAGGAGTTGAACGGGCGGGTTCTATGAAGAGGGGGCAAGAGGGTGGCTTGTGAATCTTGTGGATAATGAGGCTGCGAGGAAAGCATTTAAGCAGAACCAATGGAACAAGCTGAAGATTCAGGCTATCGGGAATGAATTTGTTACCTGGGTGAACGGAGTTAAGGCAGTTGAGACGACAGACAATGCCAGGGCGAGCGGGTTTATCGGGTTGCAGCTTCATGCGATCGATAAAGCGTCCGATGCTGGTAAAAAAGTTTGCTGGCGGAATATCCGCATTATGGAAATTGACGTAAACTAAAATGGCTGACAAAGGAGAGATTAGCGGTTTGAGTATTTTTTGCGGCAATTTAGTGGGGTGATTTTCATTTCACGTTGGAAGAATCGGCTCATGTTCTGGCTGCTGGAGAATTTTAATGCCATCGCGATCTGCGAGATGGGCAGGTCGGTTTCTATCAGCATGTGGATTATTTTTTCGATTCTGCTTTGTTTTATTTCGTCGAGTATTGATCTGTCCAGGGTTTGTCGGAACTTTCTTTCGAGCGATCTTCGGGAGATGGATATTTTTTCTGTTACATCGAAAATGCTGAGGGCTCTGACGCTGTTTTTGTGGATGAAATTTACAGCTTCTGCGAGGTCGGTGTCTTTGATGGCGAGTATATCTGTTGAGCGTCTTGTGATGACTCGTATTGGGGTTACGTAGATGATTTTATCTTTTATTTTTTTGCCGGTCATCATTTTTTCGAGCATTTGTGCGCTTCGGTAGCCTGCTTTTTCGATGTTCATTGCGATGCTTGAGAGTGGCGGGTTGGTCAGGTCGCATATCATGTCATCGTTGTCTACGCCGAGGATTGCGATCTCGTCGGGTATTTTTATGTTTGCGATTTTGGCGGCTTCGATGATCTGTTGACCACAGTCGTCACTGCATGCCATTATTGCGATTGGTTTTGGGAGTGACTTTAACCAGTCTGCCATCAGGTTTTGCTGTTGCTGCCAGGAGTTTTTTGTTTTTGTTTTTTTGGGGTTGTAGACCAATGTCAGTTTTGATGCTTTTGCTATTTGTGCGGAGAAACTTTGGCATCTGCTTTTTGACCAGGGGATGTTTTCGAAGCCGCAATATGCGAAGTTTGTGAAGCCTCGGTCGAGGAAATATTTTGCTGCCATTTGGCCTATAGCCTTGTGGTCGCTGACGATGTTTGGGATGTTTGGGATCGGTTCTTTTGGTGTTGATGAGACTATCGCTGGCAGGCCTATAGAGAGGATTTTTTCTGTTTCGAGACCTGAACGCATGATTATACCGTCGGCGCCGGAGTCTTTTAGTTGTTTTATTTGCTTTTTTGTGTCCTTCGGGTTCATGTAGAATGGCGGTTTTCGGTAGAAAGTCCATGGGCCTTTGAGACTGGAATAGTTTGCTATGCCGCGAAGCAGTGCTCGGCCATAGGATGATGATGTTTCTATGAGTAATATAACTTTAAACATTTTAACAGCCCTTATAACAGATTTGTATTATCTATGAAACAGGCGGTCGGTTGCAAGGGCTTTGTCGTAAAATGAAACTTTTTATACGCAAAATGAGATTGATGTAATGATATAAATAAATGATAATATTTTTCTTTACAATGGGCGTTGGTTTGTCCATAAATATAGTCAGATAAGACGCTTGCAGATTGGTTTGGGTTTCAGCGGGTTTGTATCGATCGTCTGGCAATTAAATTTACATACGGAGAAATGTTATGAAGAAGCTTATTGTGCTTGTAACGGGTTTGTTTGTTGTTGGTTTTGTAGTTGTTGGCTGTGGCAGGAAAGACGACAGCGGGAAGGTAACAACTTTGAAACTTGCTCATGGTCTGGATACTACCCATCCGGTGCATAAGGGGATGGAGCATATGGCCAAGCTGGTTTTGGAAAAATCGGGCGGTAAGTTGAAGATCGACATTTATCCGAGTGAACAGCTCGGCAGTGAGCGGGAATGTATTGAGCAGCTTCAGATCGGGGCGCTGGCGATGACGAAGACATCTACAGCAGCTTTGGAAAGTTTCGTGCCTGAAGTTAAGGTTTTGGGATTGCCTTATCTGTTTCGCAATGACGATCATTACTGGAAGGTTTTGCTTGGTGACATTGGCAGGGAGCTTATGGATGCGGGCAGATCAAAGGGGCTTAAAGGTTTGTGTTTTTATGATGCGGGGGCACGCAGCTTTTATGCGAAGAAGCCTATAAAAACGCCTGCGGATCTTGCGGGTCTTAAAGTTCGGGTTATTAAGAGCAATATGGCAATGAAGATGATCAAGGCGATGGGTGGTTCAGCGACGCCTATCGACTGGGGTGAGTTGTATACGTCATTACAGCAGGGTGTTGTTGATGCAGCGGAGAATAATCCGCCGAGTTTTCAGACTTCGCATCATTACGATGTTTGTAAATATTATACGCTTGATGAGCACACACGTCCGCCGGACTTGCTTTTGATAAGTAATGCTGCGTGGAATAAATTATCTCCGGAGTTTCAGCAGGTGCTTCAAGCGGCGGCGACTGAGTCGGTGGCGTATCAGCGGAAACTGTGGACGCAAAAGGTTGAGGAGTCGCTTCGGATCGTTAAAGAAGCGGGTGTGGAAGTGAGTTATCCGGATAAGGAGCCTTTCCGTAAAGCGGTTAAATCTTTGTGGGATGAGTTTGAGGGAACAGAGATTATGGATATGGCAAAGAGAATTGAGCAGGTACAATAGACCCTTGAGGGTCGTAAATATCCGCGAATAAAGCCATAGCAGATTATTTAAAGGCTATTTACCCGCGGATAAACGGTA
>JAGLTN010000179.1 GCA_023135255.1 Planctomycetota bacterium | reverse complement strand
GCCCTTCAATTTTGAAAATCGATTTTGCCGAATCCACCCAAAAACGTCAAAAAAACTATCAAAATGAATTGTTAGAAACGCCCGTTAAAATTTTTATTTGTTTTGCTGATATTTATTGGGTAGTTCGAGCGGGTTTAGCGCATAATAAAAAGTTCATGGAGTCGGCTGAAATGAGTCGAAAAAATAGTGTAAAAACGGATTTATCAATTTTAGAACGCAAGGATGGTTTCTGGCTTAAAGCCAATCGTTTCAAGTGGTTACGTTAAATAATAACAAATCGATTGCGGGTTATATATTTATGGTCGTCGTATTGCTTATGGCAGTGGGGACGGTTTTTGTGTTTTCCGCGGGGGTAAATCTGAATATTGACCTGAATCTGAAGAATTTTTATACGTTTCCGGGGCTCAGGCAGATACTGTTTTTCCCAATATCGATACTGGTTATCTGGGCGGCGGGGAATATCAATTACAGAAGGCTTAGCCTTGGTGAGAATATATTTAAGTCGCCTTTGGTTTATATGCTTATATTAAGTATCGCTCTTTTGGTGCTTACTTTGATACCGGGGATCGGAATTGAGAAAAATTATGCCAGGCGGTGGCTTGCGATACCCGGAGTGGGGATAAGGTTTCAGCCTTCGGAGCTGGCGAAATGGGTGACGATTTTTTTTGTGGCGGCGTATTGCGATAAATTCGGAGATGAGATCGGGTTATTTAAGAAAAGATTTCTGCCTGTTGTTATGCTTATAGGTTTTGTTGCGGGGCTTATTATTATTGAGGACTTCGGGACTGCGGCTTTTGTTTCACTGCTTTGTTTTATGATATTGATAATAGCTGGAGCAAAGATATGGCATATATTGCTGCCGGTGCCTTTTGGTTTGGCGGGGGTGTTTTTTGCGATAAAGAGTTCGCCTGCGAGGGTGCAAAGGCTTGCGGCATTTCTTGACCCGGAAAAGTGGGCGGATTCAGCGGCTTATCAGGCAAATCAATCTTTGATCGCTATTGGTTCGGGGGGGTTGTTGGGTAAGGGGCTTGGTCATGGAATCTCTAAGTATGGGCATTTGCCGGAAGATACAACGGATTTTATTTTTGCCATCATCGGTGAAGAACTTGGTTTTGTCGGCACTGCTGTGGTAATCGGGCTGTTTATCGCTTTTGTCTGGCTG
>JAGLTN010000178.1 GCA_023135255.1 Planctomycetota bacterium | reverse complement strand
TAGATCATTGCGCCGCCGAGGATAAACATCCCTATAACAAGTACAAGATTAACCTTGAAAGCTATCGGCTGATCTTTGATGTAAGGCAGTGTTGCAGCTATTAATAATGATATGAAAATAATTGAAACGCCGACAATTACAAAAGGTGAAAATACTTTGGTGCCTGGTTCATCTGGCTTATTATCTTCGGGCAGCTGACCGATCGGAACATCGAGTCTTGAAAGAAAATGTGAGACTCTTTGAAGTTCTTTTTTCCCGGATGGGAAGAGGTATGTAACCACCAACATTGCAATGGTAGTAACAGATACTGTAGCCAATATTATTATATTTTCAGATTTGAAGATTTTACCTGCGATGTCTATTTTATCAGGACACAAGAACAATATGAGCAGACCTGTTATTATTCCGGAGAAGAAGCCAACTACGGCAGCTTTGTTGTTTGCTCTTTTTGAAAGTATTCCGAACAACATGGGCACTCCAACGGGAGCAGTTGCTACGGAAAACAGTTTCATCATGTTACGAAAAAGATTGTCTCCTCCGCTGTTTGAGTTATTTTTAAGCATATAGAAAGCAATCCCGATCGCAATAAATCCGACAAAGCAAGTTGCGATTCGACCTACAAAGACGAGTTCTTTTGGAGATGCATTAGGATGAATAACTCTTTTGTAAATATCGTTTGTCAGTACGCTTGCCGCAGCATTGTAATCACTGCTGAGCATTGACATTGTTGCAGAGAACATCGCTGCGATTATCAGGCCTATCATTCCAATCGGCAACAGTTTCAAACAAAGCAGCGGGTAAATATTCGCAGCATCGGCATCGGGCATAAAATGTCTTGCTGCCATCGCAGGTATCAACATCAAAGGCGGGCCTATTATTTGAAGAATAACAACGAGAATTATAAGTTTATAAACATCTTTTTCTTTCGGCACACAATAGTAACGCTGAATAAGACTCCAGTTTACCGCGCCATAGCCTATGAATGTTAACATACTTGCAACTACGATATAGAACCAATCATATTCCGGATGAGTAATTTTAAAAAAACCTTCAGGGGCCGTATGGAAAAACGTTGTAAGGCCTCCAGCTTTATTTAAGGCCATCGGAACTAATACAATAATTGCTGCTGCCATGACTATAAACTGAACAAAATCGGTAACGACAACCGCCCAGAGACCACCCATCATAGTATAAACCAGCATTATCAAACCCGAGAACAGCATTGCTTTTACCAGGTCAACGTCAAATGCTTTTGAAACGAACAT
>JAGLTN010000177.1 GCA_023135255.1 Planctomycetota bacterium | reverse complement strand
TGCGCCTATTGCACCGAATCTGACGTTTTTGAGCCCTTTAACAACCCTGCAAACCGCTGCAAATTTCTCAAGCTCAGATTTAAACTCATCTGAGTCGATCGCCACAGTATGGGAAGCTGTAAGAGAGTAATTTATGCCGGCCTGTCCGAGGTTATTGCATACACTTATTTTGCCGCAGAAAGAATCCCGCCTGTTTTTGATGCTCATTTTTGTATAGTTATCTGGTTCAGCCTGTATAAGGACAGGCACATCAAGGCCACACCTTTTAATTGTCTCAAGCACACCCCGCTCATCACCAAAGTTAGGCAATGTAACAATTATGCCGTCAATAGAAGATGCGTTAGAATTGAAAAGTTCAGCACATTTTTTCGCATCCTGAAAAGTTTCAACAGCTCCGAATTTTGTATCTTCTTCGCTTAAGACTACAACGCTGTAACCACAATTTCCAAGAACCTCTATAACGTCAGCTCTACCTTTGTTTGCGAGTTCATCCGGGAAAAACCCCCTATTGCCGACAATAACACCAAATGTCATTTCTGCCATTTTCAAAAAGCTCCTTTATTAATTTTGACCGTAATAAGCATTCTTACCATGCTTACGCAGGAAATGCTTATCTAAAAGTTCATTACTGATTCCACCAATTGCGGGATTGAGCAACTTAGTTTCAAATGCCATCTTCGCAACATATTCAAGCACAACCGCGCAGTCCACTGCCTTGTCTGGACTGTCGCTCCATGTGAAAGGCCCATGGTTAGCAACCAAAACAGCGGGCATTTGAGCAGGATCAATTTTTGCAAATCTTTTTACAATCGCTTTGGCAGTATTAAGCTCATAATCATCAGCAATTTTGTCAGCCTCCAAAGCTTTAGTCGCCGGAACCGAACCATAAAAATAATCCGCATGTGTTGTACCCATACAGGGCAAATCGATACAAGCCTGCGCCCAGATACTAGCGTAATTAGAATGGCTGTGACATATCCCCGCGATGTCAGCAAAATTGCGGTAAAGCTCAAGATGTGTCGCAGTATCCGATGAAGGATTCAAATCGCCCTCAACGATATTTCCATCCATATCAACCAGTACGATTTTGTCAACAGCCAGATTATCATAAGAAATCCCGCTGGGTTTGATCGCTATAATTGATTTCTCCCTGTCTATCCCGCTGACATTGCCCCAGCTGCAAATCACCAGCCCGCTCTTATTCAGTTTAAGATTAGCCTGACAAACCTGTTTTTTCAAACCTTCCAGCATATTTTACCCTTTGAAGATTTTCGTTTTTTTACATGCCGTTATATTAAATGCTGTGAGAAGCAAAGTCACGCAATTTCCCATATTTTTGCAGATATTGTGAATTTATACCCTTCAGGGTAAGAAA
>JAGLTN010000176.1 GCA_023135255.1 Planctomycetota bacterium | reverse complement strand
AGCAGCTTTTTAGCTTTACCCGCGAGTTCTTTTTTCTGATTTTCATCATCACTCTTTTCAGCTTCAACTAAAAGCTCCGCCGCTTCGACAGCCGTCAGCTCCGCCTCGTAATAACTCAGCACCCAATCAAGCCTATCAATAAGCCATTGCAATCTTTCTCTACCGGCCCCTGCCTTATCCATCAACGCAGCAGCTCTTTTTCTAAAGCCTTTGACCTGCTCGATCTTTCCAGGAACTCCCGGCCCCCAGGTAAACACCGCGCACTCATTTTGGCCCTTACCCCCTACCATTCGATACCCCATCCCATCCATCTCACGATGCATCGCCGCCATCTCTTTCGCTATAGCTTTGCCGTATTTTTTCTCCGCCATCTCATCAAAAAACTGCTCATAGCCAAGCTCTGGCCTCCACGCCTGATCAACAAAAGCGGAAAAACATTCCTCCACTTCCCTGGTCCGCCAATGAATCGTCAAATACCCATCACTACCACCAGCTTTAATTTTTTCCATAGTCGATTTCAGCCAATTCGTAACAAGCTGCGGATGCCACTGATCACCATCGACCTCAAGCCAAGGCACGGGCCATCTCTGCCTGTCATCATCCAGATCATCATAGGACTTCTCATAAGTCAGCGCCGAAAACACAACATCCTTAGGCAGCAGCTTATCCAAACCCGGATAATACGCACCCATCATCAAGTGCCCATCACCGCCCCAGCCTGCCATCATCAACTCAGGCCCACCAACTCTCTGCGCAAGCTGATTATGCGCCAGCATACCAAACTGCTCAAGCCTGGCGCCCTCCGTTGCCCTTGCAAATTTACCAACCTCATTGTCAATAAACATAGCCTTATTGCCCTTAGCCTCCTCAACCGCTCTCTTGAAAATTTCCCTCCTGGCAATAGCATAAGTTTTCAAAAAGCTATCATCTTTAATATGCGCCCACGTATTAGGAAACCCCATACTTCCATGGCCTTCCCTTTGCCACAGCGAAATATAATCCAGACTCGGATACTGATCGAGCATATAATTAAACCGCGCCAAAAACTCATCCCGCACATTCGGATCCGTCGGGTCGCCATAAATTTCAAACCCCAAACAAGTATAAAGCCCACGCTTAGAAGCATAATCCAGAGC
>JAGLTN010000175.1 GCA_023135255.1 Planctomycetota bacterium | reverse complement strand
AATTTAACCGCTTAGCCTGACGGATCGCGTAGTCAACATGTTCCCACCACAAATCGGTCAAAGAGGGAACCGCCGGTTTTGTTAAGGCTTTACCTCCGCCTATAGAAAACAGATAAACTCCGCCGATGCCGTGGTCGGCCATTGCCTCCAGGTCTGCTTTGATGCCTTGTTTGCTGACGTTATTATGCATCCAGTACCAGAACGTCCAGGGTTTAGCCTCCTGGGCAGGGCTTTTCCAGGCATCATCCAACCTGCCGTGAATATAACCATTATTCTCTCCCCAGCCTGTAACAGCAAAAAACATCAGAACCACTATCGAACTAAGCCCGAATCGTTTCATTTTCACCTGCACTCACATTCCTGCTAAACAAATTAAAACCCGTAAAAAAACAGTAAACCTAATTGGATTGTAATGTTTATTTTTTTTAATTCAAGAAGTTATGAAATTCTATTATGCTCAGGCTGTCTTTTTCTGCTTGTCATTAGATAAACAAAAAACTAGAATGTTACTAATGTTAGATTTAGAGGAAAAGTTATGAAGTCGCAATAAAAGAAACTACTAAGGTAGCAAATATGAAAGTAATATCATGAATAAGTGGTTGGTTTTGTTAATTATTCTAATTTTAATAATTTCAGTCTTTCTGTTTTATCCAAAATACGAAATGCATTTGTTTCGCTCTCGTGGGTATGGCCTATTACTGCATCCTGATGTTCCTGGTTTAAGAGCATCAGATATTTTATGGGCAGTGACAACAGATCTTGAACAAGTACGTGATAGTGGGGATGATACAAGGCAAGTATACGATCCTGTGAACTTGGCCATAGTAAGTGAGCCTACAATAATAGATAGAAAAATTGTTAAACTTAGTAGTAATGGTGAGTCAGAAGGTATATATTTATACCAGTCCAAAGCAACAAAACTTCAGTTTTTAGCAGGTTCAGAAACAGAATTTGCGTATTCAACAAATTTGTTTAAAGTGTTAGTTTGCAGCTATGGGGTAAATAAGAAAAGTAGTGGTAAATATTTCGCATACCATGATTATCCAGAGAAAATTCAAAAACGATTTGATATTAAGGAATGGCAGAAATGGGCAGTACTTTTAGTAAATGATGACTATGTTTTTTTATCTGCTGATAGGATTTTTTCGCACACTCCTCCAATCCCTGGATGTTTAGTCCTTCGTGATAGTAAAAATCGAAGTAAGAGCAAAATTTATTATCTTGAAAGTATATTACCCGCTTTTCATGTAATCTATCCGGATGTTAATATTCCTGAAGAACAAATATTAAGAGGTAAATAAGGGGAGATGATTTTGGATAAGAAAAATTTATTACGTATCCCTTGCTGTCGTTTAAATTGCATTACAAAAAAAATATTCGATTGTTTTTATAA
>JAGLTN010000174.1 GCA_023135255.1 Planctomycetota bacterium | reverse complement strand
GTCCAACTGCCGGCGGACAATCGATAATAACGTAGTCATAACTGCTTTTTATGCTTTCGAGAACATACTTAAGGCACATTTCGCGATCAATTATCCCAGTCATTTGCTGTTCAAATGCAGACAGGTCAATACTTGCCGGTGCCAGTTCGAGGTTGTCGCTTATCTGCCATAGTATCTCAGATAAGCGTATCGGTTCGTTTCTGCTCTTGCTAATGAGGACATCGTAGATGCTTTGCTCGACCTGTTCTTCTGGTACTGCCAGACCAACAGCACAATGAGACTGAGGGTCCATGTCAATCAGCAGGGTTTTGTTTCCCAGCTCAGCAAGAGCACTGGAAAGGTTGATCGATATTGTTGTTTTTCCACATCCGCCTTTTTGGTTTACTATTGCAATTGTCCTCATGATTGTATTTTCCTAATGCACAGTTTTTTAATTTCTAACCCCGTTTTCACTGTTGATAAATTCCATTTTACCAATAGCAGGGCCGTCTACCTAACTGCTCTTATCGGCTGATAATTGTTTAAAACTTTACATTTTTATGGGACTTGCCGATAAAAATCGCTCATATCAGCGTTAAAAACCCGCTTTTGTGTTGTTTTTTTGTGGGATATAGCTTTATGCAGGGGTTTTTGTGACGATTTGAGGTGAAAATAAAAAAAATGCAGCCAAGGGATTAATTATTTTTTTAAATCTGAAAGCATTGATAATATTGATATAGCGTTTGTGGGGGGCGTGCTTTTCGGGTGCGGAGGTATATTTTAGAATTTCAAAGTACGCAACTTGACAGGCAGTTGCTTTTACATTTTAATTACGAGTCCGAGACGTTAATTCAATAACCCGGTTATATTAATGAAAGTATAAGAGATGGCTACGAGTAGAGATAAAAAGACAGTTTCCCGGGAAGTCGGGTTAGAGATTGGTTCAATTTGCGGACAGTATTTTCTTGGGTTGGACCATTTGCACTATGGCTACTGGACACAAGACCTTGAGGTTAAGATTGCTAACGTTGCAAAGGCCCAGGATAATTATGTAAAATTTCTTCTCTCGCATATTCCAGATGGTGTTAAGACAATTCTCGATGTTGGTTGTGGTTCCGGGCACACATCAAAGGAGCTGTTAGGCCTGGGTTATAAGGTGGATTGTGTTTCGCCGAGCCATTTTCTGGCGGAGAAGACTAAAAAGCTCGTTGGTGACAGTGTAGAAATGTTTGAATGTTTTTATGAGGACCTTGAAGCAGATAAAAAATATGACCTTGTGTTGTTCAGTGAAAGTTTTCAGTATATGAAGATCGATCAGGCATTGCAGAAAACCTGCGATCTGCTGAACCCTAATGGTCATATGCTGATTTGTGACATTTTTAAAAAGGATGTTCCGAACGTTTATAAAATTTCAGGGGGACATTCGATCAGCAAGTTTGAGGGCTTTCTTTCACAATTTCCTTTTGAGCTTTTAGAAGAAGTTGATATCACAAACCATACATCCCCTAATATTGATTTGATAAGTGATATGACAGAAAAGGTTATTCAGCCTGTGATGGTTTTAGGGGAAAAGTTTCTCAACAGCAGGGCACCTTTTACATCCAAATGTGTCAGGTGGATATTCCGCAGGAAGATCGCCAGGATGGAAAAGAAGTATTCCAGCAATACGAAAACCGGCGAGAACTTCAAAAAATGCAAAATTTACAAACTGATGTTATTCAGGAAAATTGACTGATTCGGCGAATAATAGTGAGAAAAAAATTGAATAATTCTCAATAAGCAGCAGAATTACACCTAAATGACAATGAAAGTGCGATTTTTGCAGCTTTTGGTAAAAATCCTTTGCATATCGAGCAAATAATTGCCGATACAGGGCTTAAGACCGCTCGGATAAATGCCGGCTTAATATCTCTAAGGCCTAAAGGTTTGATAAAGCCCCAGGCTGGGAACTTTTATGTCAGGTCTGACGCTTAAAGTCCGGTAAAAAAGGTTATTTTACGGCTTAAAAGAGTTTTTAGGCTATTTTAGGCTTGACATGGAGCCCTTTATTACATATATTGAAAGTTAATTGAGCGTGTGGTGATGTTTTCGCGATTCCAGATTCTTTGGGAGAGGTAGTCTGGTAACAAGTGTGTTTTCTAAGAATATTTGTAAGTTAAGAATTGTTATTCGAGTTAGTGGCTGGAGTAACATAATTTATAATGTTAATTTTATTTTTGGAGGTGCGCTATTATGATGTACAAAAAGATTTTATTTCTTGCATTGGTCACGTTTTTTCTGGCGGGCATTGCAAGCGCGGCAGACCCCAACCTTGTTGGTTGGTACAAGTTTGACGAAGGCACCGGCACATTAGCTGCTGACTCGTCAGATTACGGTAATAATGCAACGGTAAATTCATCAATTGGTTGGGATACGGGCGGATATAGCGGTGGGTGCCTTAATTTCGATGGGACATTTACCGTAGACGTTCCAGCAGCAGGATTTGCCGATGTTAACGAACAGGTCACAATTTCTATCTGGGTTAATGGAGATATAGCTCATGAGGAATTGGGGCAGGTTCCTTTTCATGGATCAGCTCCTCTGCGAGGCAGGGCTCTTCATGCTGAGATTCCAGGTGGGGGGTGGTCGATCTATTTTGCCGGTGGTGCTACGACCCCAGATCTTAATGGCGATTATGACCAGTCCTCATGGGATACTCCACCAGTAGAAGCTTATAAAGGTTCATGGAATAACTTTACATTTGTGAAAAATAATATTGCGGATGTGAATGAACCAACATGGATGATCTACTGGAATGGCTTAAGAAAAGCCACCAGAAATGATCTTACCGCTCAAATGGATGGTATAGATACATTTGTTATTGGCAGTCGAATTGATCTCGGCTGGCAATACTATGGAAAGCTTGATGAATTCAAAATATTTGACAAGGCTTTATCTCGCCAGGAAATAGCGGATATGCTTGGCGTAGACTTAACTAAAGCCACAAGCCCTAGCCCTCTGGATACTGAAGAGGGAGTATCGGCAAATGTGATTTTAAGTTGGGATGCCGGTTTGCAGGCTGCTTCACATGATGTTTATTTGGGTACAGATGAGACAGCAGTGACAATTGCAACCAACGCCTCTGCAGAATTCATGGGTAATTTTGCTGACGCAGAATATGATGATCCATGTGCTCTGGATCCCAATACGCTTTATTACTGGCGTGTTGACGAGATCAATGACGTTGATCTATGGACTGGCAATGTATGGAGTTTTAAAGTTATACCTCCGCTGCCTCCGATACCGGATCCGGTATTGTGGTTAAAGATGGACGAACCTAATTCTGAAAATGCAAGGCTTGTAGAAGACCACTCCGGTTTTGGTAATGACGGAACTATGGGTTCTGCTGATGTCTGGACTGAGATCCCTGGTCTTAGCGGTGCTGTAGAATTTGACGGCGGCAGCTGGGGCGCAAGCGGTATCGTTTTTGATGGTGACGGTAATAGCCTTGTTGCTGATATGGGTCTGACTGATAAGGTAAGTATTTCGCTTGTAATAAGCGGTCATACCTTTGGCGACAAAGGTTATGCCTTTTCAGGTTTGGATTCCGCCAGCGCTCACGTAATGTCAATGGAAGCTCCGACAGGTGATACCCGCCACTTCCTGACAAAAATGGGTGGCGTCGCTAGTGCCGTATGGATATGGGAAGCATTTAATCCAGCAAGCAGTAATTATATCTTCGCTGAGGCAGATGCAAGAAGAATCACTGTGACAGTTGATCTTGACCCTGACGAAAATCAATTAATTTACTACCTCGACGATCAGGTTTGGACTAGTCGGACTTTTTCCGGCGGAACTTTCAGTGACCTGACAGACTTTACTGTTGGTAGGCAGCTGTGGGCTGAGTTCGATGGTATAATGAGCGATTTCAGGATTTATGATGAAATTCTGAGACCGGAACATGTCACAGAGATTGTAGGCGATTATCCGAAACTGGCAAAAAAACCGTCTCCTGCCCATGAATCAACTGATAATTATCTGAATGTTACGCTCAGCTGGAACCCGGGTACGGACGCTAATTCTCATCAGGTGTATTTCGGCACAGATGAAAGTGCTGTTGCAGGTGCTGATACAGGTTCGCCGGTCTATGCAGGTGAAGTCAGTGTTAGCAGCTACGATCCTAACGGTCTTGAATTAATGAAGACTTATTACTGGCGTGTTGATGAAGTTGACGCTGAGGGCGGCACAATGGAAGGTCCGGTTTGGCAGTTTGATACTATAAATTATGTAATGGTAGAAGACTTCGAAAGCTATGATGAGGAAGGCAACGACGTCACAGCTGTATGGGCAGATAAGCTCGCTTTGGGTGATATGCAGAGATTACTCATGAATGATCCGTGTCTAAGCCCCATTAACTCAATGAGACTTAGATACCAGATACCTTATCCTCCATATTGGGCGATAACCAACAGGTCGTTCAGCCCGGCTCAGGACTGGACTGTAAATAAGGTTAAGATACTTACTATCAACTACTATGGTGATGCAGCTAACTTTGGTCTGCCGTTATTCGTTACGATTGGT
>JAGLTN010000173.1 GCA_023135255.1 Planctomycetota bacterium | reverse complement strand
CTATCGACTTCTTAATATCAGACCTCGCAGCCAATGTCGGAGTAAGTGACAACCCTGTAGTGATCTATCATCATTTTGGTATGGATGATCGGGCCTTGACCTGGTGGGAACCAGAAGATGCAAATACCTACTATGAGGCGATTGAGAGCTATAACGTCATAGCGATTTTTCATGGCCATAGCCATGACGCAAACGTCTATCAATGGAATGGCATAGATGTTTATGATGTCGGTACAGCCACACAGAATGAGTGGGCTGTGGTAAATATTACAGATGACGAACTGATGTTCGGCAGCCTAAATCAAAACGGATGGCAACTCTTAGACATAAAATCGTATTCCGTGAACCCACCAACTGCTGTCGTGCTGACTTATGATAATTTTGAATCAGGTTTCGGCAACTATACCGATGGCGGTGGCGATTGTTCAAGGTACATTTACGGTACTTATGCTTACAAAGACTCATGTGCAATTAACATCCAGGATAACTCCGGCGTTGGTTCTTCGTTCTACCACACCAGCGGAATTGATGTCAACACCCCAGGGTACGAACAGATAAAGGTTGAATTCTCTTACTATGGAGTTGGCATGAATACCGGTCATGATTTCTGGGTCGAATACTACGATGGAAACGACTGGAATACCGTTGCTACTTATGTATGTGGAACAGATTTTAATAATGGTAGTTTCTACACGGATACAGTAACTATTGATAGCGGTACCTATGATTTCCCAATAGATATGAAAATAAGATTTCAGTGTTCCGCCGGCAACAACCTTGACGATGTTTATATCGATGATATTACTGTAAGTGCTGAATAAAGTACTAACGACGATTATGATTTCCGGGGCAACAGTTTGTATAATAGCAACCCTGATATCGGAGCTCATGAAAGACCGTAATACGTTTTTAATGTACTAAACCAAGGCGTGGCAGCGAAAGTTGTCACGCCTTTTTACTTATTTGGTGATTTTAAGTAATATTTTCCACAGGTTTTTTGGGGTTTTACCCCTCTCAAGGGCCTTTAAAAAGAAAATAGAATGTTTTTGCTGGAAAGGTAAAAAAAACTTCAAAATTCAGAAAAATTTT
>JAGLTN010000172.1 GCA_023135255.1 Planctomycetota bacterium | reverse complement strand
CGGAGCTTAAAGGCGTCGATTTTGATTCTTTTGCTGCATTGACGACTAAAACGAGCAAAGATTTTTTTAATTTACCATGACAGGTAGCGAAATTGTTTTTTTGCGGGGTTTCAGAAATTCCAGTAGTTCTATCAACCATGTGTCCAAAGGTGTATTGGATAGCGTTTAACAGTATTGAAACACGGTTTTTTTGGGGTTATTTGACTTTTTGATAAATTGGCCTATATTTAAGTAGCGGATTGTTTTTTTGGCTGGCAGCAGCTGGGCTTACCTTTTGTCGGCCTTGTGTCTTCAGGGCAGGGGGAAGATTTTAAGTTATAAGGTAAAGCAATTGCGGCATAGTTATATATTGATGTTGGGTTTTAAGTAATAAGTGATGCATGAGAGATGTTTTGGAAATCGTTTATGACAGGAAAGTTTGATAATGCAATAATAAGTCAGGTTCAGCAGGCTAACGATATTGTTGATGTCGTCAGTGAGCATGTGAATCTGGTTAAAAAGGGAAGAGAGCTGGTCGGCGTATGTCCGTTCCACAGCGACCACCGTCCCAGCATGTATGTCAGTCCGGTCAAACAGATATTCAAATGTTTTGCATGCGGCGCGGGCGGTGATGTTTTCAAGTTTATTCAGATGCGAGAAAATCTTACCTTCCCACAGGCAGTCGAAAGACTTGCTGAGAAGGTCGGGATCAAACTCAAACCCATTAAATATACCGGCAAGGGGCAAAAGTCTGTTCCGGATGTTGATCCTAATCAGCTTGCGAGGGTTAATGAATGGGCGGCAAAATATTTTCAGGCTAATCTTAAAGATAAGCAGAAGGGCAAGGCTGCTCGCGATTATGTTGCTGAGAGGCAAATCAATCAGGAAAGTGTTGATAAATGGCGTATAGGTTTGGCGATAGGCGGCGGCAACGATCTCGTAAATGCAGCAGCTAAGAAAAATATCCCTATGGACCTGCTCGGCAAGGCGGGTTTGGTTGTAGGCGGGCAATCAGACTATAAGGATAAATTTATTAACAGGCTTATGTTTACAATTACCGATGTCACTGGCAGGGTTATAGGCTTTGGCGGAAGGACATTAGATAATGCGCCTGCTAAGTACATGAATTCTCCTGCTACGGTTTTGTTTGATAAGAGTAACTCCATGTATGGATTAGAGCAGGGGCGGTTGAGTATGGTTTCCACCGGTCAGGCAGTTGTGGTCGAAGGTTATACCGATGTTATTATGGCACACCAGGCGGGGTGCAATAATGTAATTGCTACTTTGGGAACGAGTTTTACCGCGGGCCATGGGAGGATATTGAGACGCTATGCGAAAAATATCGTTATCTTATTTGATAATGATGTGGCTGGCAACGAAGCTGCAAATCGTGCTCTTGAAGTGTGTCTTTCGCAGCATATAGATATAAAACTTGCGACCGTGCCCCAGGGTAAGGACCCTTGTGATTTTGTACTCGCATCCGGCAGAGAAGAATTTGAAAAAGTTATCAGCAGTGCGACGGATGTTTTCAGATTTAAATGGGACAGGCTTAAAGATAATTTTGAAAATGACCAGACGCTTGCGGGCAATAAAGCTGCTATTGAGGAATTTTTACAGACTATCGCAGTTGCTATAAGCAGCGGTAAACTTCCGGCGATAGACAGAGGTTTGATAGTAAACAGACTTTCAAGGGTCATAGGTCTGAATACAAAACAGATAAATTCAGAGCTTGACAAGAGAATTGCCCGGTCGGTTTCGTCAGCGGCGGGTATTGTCAATAGTAAAGTTGTCAGTGCTGATCTTGGCAAAGGGCTTTATGCTACTGCCCAGCGAGAGATATTGGAAGTTTTGCTGAATGAGTCGAGGTTTTTTGATTCGATAAAAGAAAAGTTTTCAGTTGAGATATTTGATGTCCCTGTTTTGAGGCAGATAGCGGAGATATTGTTTGAAAAGTATAGCCAACAGAGAGATGTAACTTTGGCGGCAGTACTGTCGGCGACAGAATCAGCGCAGCTTAGCAGCTGTATTGTTATGCTGGCTGAGGCAGGTGAGGAGAAGGGCAATTATAAAAAGATGCTGAATGGGGCGATTGAGGTGGTAGAAAAACAGCTTGAAAAAAATAAAGTCGTTCAACCAGTAAATATTGAAGAACAGACCATGTTTTTAAAAAGTATAACTAATAATGCTGGTAAGGATAACCGGCATAACGTTGGAATGGTATAAGTTACGAATTGTTTAAATATGTTTTAAGGTGCCAATATGGCAGGAAAAAGAATCAAAGCAACGACAAAGCCGGATAAAAAATTAAAAAAGTCTGATCTGGAGCAGAGACCTGGTGAAGGAAATCTTGAGTTTGCGGATCGTAAGATAAAAGCAATCATCGAAAAGGGTAAGAAACAGGGCTATCTTACTTATGAAGAAATGAATGCCGATCTTCCGGAAGATGTTATCAATCCGGCAAAGCTTGACAGGCTTTTGGCAACTCTTGATGAAATGGGAGTAAGGCTTCTTGATGAGTGCGATGTTCCTACTGCTGCTGATGAAGATTTTGAAGCTGACGGATTTGCCGCTCTTGGAAATGCGGATGAACAGATCAAAGAAGACGAACTTCTTGAGAAACAGCTTGTTGGTTCAGAATCAAGGCGAATTGATGATCCTATAAGAATGTACCTGACTCAGATGGGAGAGATCCCGCTGTTGACAAGGGATGAAGAAATTGCATTGGCAAGAAAGATAGAACTTGCGAGGATGGCATTTCGGCGAAGGATGCTTGAGAGTGATTATTGTGCGAGCAATTGTGTTGAGATACTCCATCAGGTTGATGACGGAGCATTGTCCTTTGATCGTACTATGAAGATAAGCACTTCTGAGAACCTTATAAGGTCGGTAATAAAGAAACGTATGCCTGATAATCTCAAGACGGTTGAGGTGCTTTTGGATATGAACAGGAATATGTTCACCAAAACATCGAATGGCCAAAATACTCCTCAGGCTAAATCTATGGTGCAACGCATTCTCCGTAACAAGCGTAAGATCGCTACATTGCTTGAGGAGCTCAGCCTTCGCACGAGCAGGATTCAGCCTATGAAAAGCAAGCTTCACGGCATTTGCAATAAAATGTTTCAGTTGGAACGTATGATCGAGGCTGGTGCTAATGAAGATTATGTGGAGGAAGATATTGAGGTGATGATTCAGGAGCTTGACGGGCTTGAGAGGCTTATTACCGAGATGCCTGATCAGCTGGAAAAACGACTTCGTAACATTGAAAGAGTTTTTGTTCAGTATGAAGATGCCAAGAGAGCTTTATCGAGTGCGAACCTGCGACTTGTTGTTTCTATCGCTAAGAAATATCGTAACAGAGGTTTGAGTTTTCTCGATATTATTCAGGAAGGCAATACCGGTTTGATGCGAGCGGTGGATAAATATGAATACCGCCGAGGTTATAAATTCAGCACTTACGCAACATGGTGGATTCGTC
>JAGLTN010000171.1 GCA_023135255.1 Planctomycetota bacterium | reverse complement strand
CAAAAGGCTCACATCTGCTGGCCTTGAAAGGCTCAAGCAATAAACCGATCTCCCCAGCACAAAGAGCATAATCCCAAACCATAAATTCATCTACCTGCCCCAGCAAAGAATTACCAGGCCCCGACCAGCCGACCTCTTTACCAAGACAAACTATTTTCGCAACGCTCGGCAGCAATACCTTATCATTATCACCCATCAGCTGCCCGTTCTTATATACGCGCAGCATAACGCCATCGTATGTCACCGTAAGCATCTGCCAACTGCCAACATCCAAACTTTCCTTAGGCCACTGAATTGACCCGCTGTCATATGTCCAGAAATGTGTCGTCATCACAGGCGGATCAGACGCCCATATCTCCCGATACACTATCCATCTTTCCGATGTCCCCGTATCGTGCCATCCACCATAAGCACCTTTACCCCAGCCGCCTATATACTGCGTCTCTTCAGGCTTAACAGGAACCTTCAAAAACAAATTAATCGTCCAGCTGTCATCGCTTGCGACGGGAAAATCAGCGGGATAAGTCTTCTCTATCCAGTCATCGATTCCATCAAAATTCAGACTATTGCCGACAACCCCATCAACAAAATCAGCCTCACCAAAGATCGTACCATCATTTCCATGGCCGCTCTTGTCCAGAACCATATCTCCGTCTGTCTGGTCAAAGCTCCACCATAAAACCAGATTGCTGTCCGCAGGTATAGCCTCACCCCAGCTCTCAGCCATTATAGAAAAGTCAACCCCATCAACGCTGTTACTGTGGTCAATATCCGCCCAGCCTCCCCAGTCATTATCAAGATTGCTTAGCCCCAACCATTTTTCACCCATCACCGAAAGGTCATCCCAGCCTATCAATCCATCACTCGAAATATCTCCCTCAAATCCCCACCCGCAAACTGCGATTAATAAACAGAGAAATATCGCGGAAACAAAACACCCCGATAACCCAAAACCATTTTTCATCACGTAACCCTTATAAATAAGAAAATAGCCTGCCATAACACAAGGCTATACTAATCCCAATTAAATTCTTCGCTTTATCCGCGGGTAAATAAC
>JAGLTN010000170.1 GCA_023135255.1 Planctomycetota bacterium | reverse complement strand
CTCCGGCGAATTCGACGCCGTCGTCGCAATGTACCACGACCAGGGAATGATCCCCATCAAGCTGCTCGCACCAAAGAAGGCCGTTAACGTCACCCTGGGTATCCCGATAATCAGAACCTCACCCGCACACGGAACAGCTTTTGAAATAGCAGGCAAAAACATAGCTAACCCGGCAAGTATGAAGTCCGCAATAATAACCGCAATTCAAATGGCTAATACAAAAAAAGCTAACCAGAAGATCGCTACGAGTCCGTAAAATGCAAACTAAACACCAAATCCAGCAACTATTAGCAGCCTCAGCAATCGGGCCCAACAAACGTTTCGGCCAAAACTTCCTCATCGACCTGAACATCATGCGTTTCATTATCGACACCGCCGCAATCACAATAGATGACGTCGTCCTGGAAGTAGGCACAGGCACAGGTTCCCTCACCGAGGGTCTGGCCGAACAAGCTGGCAAAGTGATCACTGTTGAGATCGACACAAAAATCGCAAAGATAGCGAAGAAACAGTTAGCCGATCTCGAAAACGTCGAATTTATCAACGCTGACGTACTCCATAAAAAAAGCAGCCTCAACCCCGATGTCCTGGAAGCTGTAAAAAATGCCCGCAGTAACGCCAAAGGCCGATTCATGCTTGTAGCAAACCTGCCTTACGCCGCTGCATCGCCTTTAATGATAAACCTGGTTACCGGAAAATTATTTGTCGAAAGCATGTACGTCACGATACAAAAAGAAGTCGCAGAAAGAATGACCGCCCCGCCAGGAAGCAAACATTATGGAACTTTAAGCATTATCCTCAGCGCCACGGGCGATATCAAAATAATAAAAAAATTAAAGCCGGTAGTATTCTGGCCCGCACCGAAAGTTGATTCTGCAATTGTAACCTACCTCCGAAATAGCGAAAAAGTAAACCTGATAAAGGACATGTCGATTTTAAGTCAAATCATAAATCTCTTCATGCAGCACAGAAGAAAAATGGTAAAAGCCAGCACCAAATTTGCAACCGGCAAACTCAAAAATGTCACCGATTGGTCCGGGATATTCTCTAAATGTCAAATCAAACCAACAGACAGACCTGGAGAAATAACCCCTCAGCAATATGTCAACTTAGCAAACCTATGCTGCGATTACTTAGTGTAAAATTTATGAACTGTCAGGTGGTTGTACATCTGGCCAGGCTTTAGCACAACCGATGGAAATTTAGGTTTATTAGGCGAATCCGGAAAATGCTGAGTCTCAAGACACAAACCTGAATGTTTTTTATAAACCCTGCCGCCCTTACCTGTTATCGAACCATCGAGAAAATTACCGCTGTAAAACTGTATACCGGGTTCTGTTGTGTAAATATCCATCGCTCTGCCGCTTTTCAGCTCATATAGCTGTGCAGCTAAAGCAAGTTTCCCGTCACTACTATTAAGTACATAATTATGGTCATACCCGCCGGCAACCTCACCGATCCTTGAACCAATAGCCTTAGCTGTTGTAAAGTCCATCGCCGTACCCTTGACAGCCTTGATCTCACCTGTCGGTATCAGCGTCTCATCAACTGGCGTATAATTATCCGCGACCAAACTCAACTCATGACCAAGAATATCGCCCTCACCAGCAAGGTTAAAATAACTATGACCCGTCAGATTAATAACCGTTGCCTTGTCGGTAAAAGCACTATAAGCAATCTTAAGTTCATCTTCATTTGTCAGACTATACGTAGCAGAAACAACCAATGTCCCCGGATACCCTTCCTCGCCATCTTTGCTGACATATATAAGCTTAAGCCCAACACTATCCTCAGTTTTCGTCTCTTCTGCTAACCACACGACCTTATCATACCCTTTCACGCCGCCATGAAGATGATTCTCACCATCGTTAGTAGCAAGCTGATATTCCTTACCATCAAGTGTGAATTTGCCCTTAGCAATTCGGTTGCCATACCGACCTACAATAGCACCAAAGTAAGGCGTCTTTTCGAGATACCCATCTAAACTATCATATCCAAGCGTAATATCGCCAAGCTTGCCATCCTTGTCCGCCGTCTCAATCGAAGTAACTATTGCCCCATAGTTGGTTATCTTAACTCTCATCCCATTTTTATTTGTCAATGTATAAAGGTTTACAGGCTTGTCATCTACCCTGCCAAATGGCTCAACAGTAATCGTCAGCCCAGCAGTTTCAATATCCCCTTTTTTCTGAGCTGGCGATGATACAGCCTTGGCTTTGGGTTCAGCTGATTTATCCTCAGGAGATTGCTTTTTACAGCCGGAAAAACTCAAAGTTGCCGCTATCATCAAACAAATAAACATTTTAGTTTTCACAATCAATCTCCTTGCTATAAATTATGCGGTCAAATTCTTTAACGATACAGCAGAGTATACTCATCATAAGTAAAATAGCAAAAAAAATATAAGTTAAGGACTTTTCCAAAAAATCATTTTTATTAAACTATTTTCGGTTTGTGCTAAACTTGTGTATAATCTGCAATAATCAAAATTAATCAGGAGAATCAGAATATGGTATTTAAAACAAAGCTTTTCAAAACAGCCTGTCTTAGCTGTTGCATTACCGCCATGATCTTGCTTTCATCTTCTTCTGCATCGGCTAAATGGCAAAAGGCTAAAGGCCCCTTAAACACCATCTGGACAGATTCTGTAACTGCTGATAACGCTCACCGGCAATACCCTCGCCCACAGATGGTACGCAAAGATTGGCAATCTCTCAACGGCCTTTGGGAATACGCTATAAGACCAACCGCCAGCTTAAAACCGGAAAATTTTGACGGGCAGATTTTAGTACCATTCCCCGTAGAGTCAGCGCTTTCAGGTGTAGCCAAGCCAGTAAACAAACCAAACCGCCTTTGGTATAAACGAAAATTCAGCGTAAATAGCAAATGGATCGGTAAAAAAATACTTCTCCATTTTGACGCTGTCGACTGGGAAACCACAGTCTGGCTCAACGGAAAAATGATCGGCTCACATAGAGGTGGATACCACCCGTTCACCTTTGACATAACCAAACACCTTACCAAAGACACGCAGCAGGAAATTGTCATCTCCGTATGGGACCCATCGCAAGAAGGATCCCAGCCCTGCGGAAAACAATACACCACACCCCAAACACATGGCTGCCGATACACCTCAACAACCGGCATCTGGCAAAGCGTCTGGCTCGAACCAGTATCGCAGACTTATATCAAAAATATAAAATTAACTCCCGATATCGACAACCAACAGTTAAAAGTAGAGGTGATATATTCAAGTGATGCCTCTGGTTATAAAATCCACGCAAAAGCAAAACAAGGCCTCTCCACAAAAGATAACCAAACCGTTCCTGCAGGACAAAAAATCTTTTTGAAAATCAAAAACCCAAAACTCTGGTCGCCCGACGACCCTTTTCTTTACGACCTCGAACTAACACTCAGAGACAAACAAGACCAAATAGTCGATGAAGTAAAAAGCTATTTCGGCATGCGGAAAATCTCCCTCGGCAAAGACAACGATGGTCTGACAAGAATATTCCTCAACAATAAACCAATATTCCTTTGCGGCCCACTCGACCAGGGATTCTGGCCTGACGGCATCCACACCGCACCCTCCGACCAGGCTCTAAAATATGACATCGAAACCATGAAAACACTTGGCTTCAATGTCTCTCGCAAACATGTAAAAGTTGAAATGAGGCGATGGTATTACCACTGTGACAAACTCGGACTGCTCGTCTGGCAGGATATGCCGAGCAATAAAAAAACTCCCCAAAACAAACCTCAATTCGAAAAAGAACTCAACCGAATGATAGACAACCTCTACAACCACCCTTCAGTGGTAATATGGTCTATCTTCAATGAAGGCTGGGGCGAATTTGACAGCGAAAGACTTGCTGCAATGGTAAAACAAAAGGACCCGACAAGGCTCGTAAATCAAGTCAGCGGAGGACTCAACAACAAAGCAGGTGACATCAAAGACATCCACAACTATCCATCGCCGGGCTGCCCCAAACCAGAGGCAAACAGGGCTGTCGGTATGGGTGAAACAGGTGGTATGGGATTACTAACAGAAGATCATATGTGGCAAAAAGAGATGAACTGGGGCTACAGCAATTTTGAAACCGCCAACCAACTGACAGAAGAATACATCAGACTCCTCAGAGGTGCACACATATTAAAAAGCATAGGCCTGTCCGCCGCAATATACACTCAGATATCGGATATCGAAACAGAGATCAATGGTCTGATAACCTACGACCGAAAAATCTTCAAAGTAAATCTGGAAAAATTTGCAGCCGCTGTAAAAAAACTCCAACAAACACCACCAAAAATATACACCATAACACCAAGCTCAAGAAAACAGGCAATCTTGTGGAGCTACACAACAACCACTCCCGATATAAAATGGAACAAGCCCGGTTTTGATTTTTCTTCATGGAAAAAAGCACCAGCCGGTTTCGGAACAAAAACCTTCGGCTCCGTAGTCAGAACTAAATGGACTTCACAGGATATCTGGTTAAGGAGAAATTTCGAGCTTGAAACATTGAATTTTAATGAACCCTACCTGTATATAAACCAAAATGACAACGCAGAAGTATATATCAACTCAATAATGGTTGACAGACTGCCCTATAGCACCGAAGATTATGTTCTTGTACCTTTGAGCAAAAATATAATAGAATCTTTCAAAATAGGAAAAAATTATATAGCGATACATTGCAAACAGACAAGAAAAGATGGTCAGTACATAGACGCAGGAATTATAGATGCCATAGACTATACTGATCCTAATTGAATTTTACCGTTTATACGCGGGTGAATAACTTAAAAATAAGAAGTTATGGATTTATTCGCGGAAATTTCTTACCCTGAAAGGTATGAATGAAAATTCTTTAAGGAAATAATCATGGATAGATTAAACAGAAGGCAATTCATCAGTATAACCGCATTATCTTCAGCAGGACTTCTTGTTTGCGGATGCGGAGAAGAAAACAAAGCTTCAACAAAATTCGCTAAAGCGATTCTGAAGACTCTACCTGCAGAAAGAAAATTCAACCCCGCAAGGCTAACCCCAAAGCCGCCTCTTGGTTTTAACAGCTATGATTGTTACGGAGGAGGTACTTACGCGAACGAAGAAAACATCCTCGCAAACATGGAAGTCTTCGCCAAAAAATTAAAACCCCATGGCTACAAATATTTCACAATAGATGCCGGTTGGTTCATAAATTCAGATGATCGTTGGATTCAAACAGACGAATACGGAAGAATACTACCATCTAAAACAAATTTCCCAAACGGACTCGAAGCTATCATTAAAAGGGCGCATAAGCTCAAAATCAAATTCGGTCTGTGGATGATCAGAGGCGTTAACCGCCAAGCTGTTGAAAAAAAGCTGAAAATTAAAAGTTCAAATTATACCCTTGCTGATATCGCCGACAAAGAAAACGTCTGCCCATGGTGCCAATACAATTACGGCGTTAATATGAAACACCCCGCCGCCCAGAAATATTATGACTCTGTTCTGGAACTGCTTGCCGAATGGGGACTCGACTTCGTCAAATACGATGACATCGAAGAACACCCAGCTGAGATAGAAGCTGTTGCACGAGCCATAAACAATTCCAAAAGAGATATTGTCTTTAGTATTTCACCCGGAAACAACGTCAACCCCGATTACAGAACCAGCTATCGAATGGCAAACATGCTCCGCGTTAGCGGCGATATCTGGGACAACAGAAAAAGCATCGAAAAAACCTTCCAGCGATGGGAACTGATGCAGAAATTTGGAGGCAGAGGCTTCTGGATCGACCTGGATATGATCCCATTCGGAACCCTTGACGTCCACGATAAAGAAAAAACCAGAACAGACAATTTCACCCCCGACCAGAGATATACATTTATAACACAAAGAGCGTTAGCAGCATCGCCTTTGATTATGGGCGGCGAACTAACTACAACAAGCGATGAAATATTCGACATAATCACTAACAAAGAAATGCTCAAATGCAACCAGAACGCCGTAACAGGGAAACTCATCGCTCGAGGCGATAACATCGACATTTGGAAAACAAAACACAAGAAAAAACAGGACCAAGGCTGGATAGGTATCTTTAACCGAAACCAAACAGCAACAAAATTCAGCGCCACAAAAGAGCAGCTAAAACTCAACCCAAAACGTAAATACAGCTTTTACGACATCTGGAACAAGAAAAAAATTAAAAATGCCGACACTTACCAATTCGATATCGGCCCAGACGGCGTAGTATTTTTGAAATACTAAACCGCAAAAATATAACCTACTCCAAAAGCAGAGCCTGCTGTAGGCTCTGCTTTTTTTATCTCCACGAAAAATAGTTTAATATTCACCAGCCGCTGATTTTAAACACTATAAAAGTTGATTTAGAGGCCAATTATGCTATAATACAACTGTAGATATTTACATGAAAGAATCGTTTATGTATAAACAAAAACAAGCCTTCACCCTTGTAGAACTTCTGGTTGTTATTGCGATCATCGCACTTCTCATGGGTATCTTAATGCCCGCACTTTCAAGAGCAAGAGACCAGGCAAAAACAATAGCCTGCAGAAGCAATTTAAAAAACCTCGCCCTCGGATGGGTAATGTATGTAGATGACAACGAAGGCAACCTTGTCGAAGGTGAAACTGGTTGGGTAAAATGGACAGCTCCAGGGGTCGATTTTCTTAATCGAGAAAAAAAAGACATTAAAGACAGCGACCTTTGGCCTTATATTAATGATTTAGGTGTATACAATTGCCCCGCCGACAGAGCAATGAAAGGCTATACCGATGAAACAAACAGAGTAATGCCACTGTTTAGAAGCTATGCAATCCCAGGCGGCATGAACGGCAGACACAGCAATTATCTGCCGGGAATAGAAGTTAAAAAATTCATGAACATCAAAGCACCCGCAACAAAATATATATTGGTAGAAGAAGACCATGTCGGAGAAGATAACGGCAACTGGGGTTCATGGATATTAAACCCAAAAGCTGATAACTGGTGGGATGGGATGGCAGTCCTGCATAACAAAAAAGCCTGCCTCGCTTTTGCAGATGGCCACGCGGAAATACACACCTGGGTCGATAAATCCACAATCGAAGATATGGGAAATCAGCACCTCCAGGGCGTAACCCCTGCTGAAAATGAAGGCGAGGACCTCAAATACATGCAGGACCACTACGAACTGCGAGTTTACCCTACAGACTGATTGTCTTATGCCTGTGTGAGTGACATTCAATATTTACCGCCACCGGCAGCGATGCTATATGACAACCAGCAGTCTCGATCATACAGCCCAAAGCTGTAGTATCACCGCCCAACCCTCCAGGCCCAACTCCAAGCTTATTCACTGCTTTTAAAATGTCCCCTTCAAGCCCAGCATAAAACCCATCAGGATTTTTATCCGTCAAATCCCTGAGCAAAGCCTTTTTACTGAGCAAACAGCTCAACTCAAAATTTCCGCCGATCCCCACACCGATTATAAATGGCGGACACGCATCCGCGCCAGCCTGGCCGGCAACATCAACAACCCACTCGACAACCAATTGCTTATCATCTGTAGGCCGAAACATTCTAAATTGGCTCTTATTCTCACATCCGCCGCCCTTAGTCATCACCGTAATTTTAAGCTTATCGCCCGGCACGATCTCATGATGAATTATCGCAGGCGTATTAGTTTTAGTATTGCCCCGCAGATTCAAAGGCTCAGCAACAACGCTCTTACGCAGATACCCTTTCTCATACCCCGCAGCCACACCCGCATTAATAGCAGAAACCACCGCCGAGAGCCCATCATCTCCCCCGCCCTTAACCGCCACACCTTCACCCTGCTCCACAAAAACAACTGTCAATCCCGTATCCTGACAAAGCGGAATCCCCTCATCTTTCGCGATCTGCGCATTTTCTATAAGCTTGCCGAGTATATCCACCGCCGCCCGATCAGATTCCTTTTCCCTGGCATTTTCAATAGCCGCCAAAACGTCATCGGGCAATTCATGACACGCCGATATACAAAGCGACTCAACCGCAGAAACTACTTTGTCATATTTCAAATATCGCAAAGCCAAAGCCCCTTAAATCTGAAATTTAAAATTTCTATACTTAGTATTGCCGACCGCATCAACAGCCTTCAAAGATATCACATGCTCACCAGATTTAACATCATCTTCTATCAGTATTTTAAACTCTTCGACCATTGTATCATAAACACCGTCCTCAGGCACCAGAGATATCCACTCATCACTGCTGTCAATTGCATATTCAAGCTTGCCGATAACACTAAGCTTATCGGTAACCTTTGCTTTAAATATTCTTTGTCCCGCCAACGTGCCCTGCACTACAGGAGCAGTATTATCGACAACGATAACATCACTGACCCTGCTCGCCGAAAGCTTAGTTGTCGTCGTATTACTTCTTTCGTCACTTGCAGTAATTTTAATCTCATACCTGCCGTCTTCAACTGTCTTGGAATCCCAAAGATAGCTATCACTTTCGTATTTATCCTTTATCTCGATCCATATCTGCCAGCCGACTTTCCTGAAATCGATCTTATAAATAAGCTTGTCACCATTACTATCCGTAGCTTTATACCCAACATTAAAGAACCCTTCTTTGCCGGACGTGCTGTCCCTGACAGCCTCAATAGAGACAACCTTAGGAGCAAGATTAGGAACGGTATTAGCAACTGCAATTTCCCTGACAACCGGGCTCTTGTCACCTTTGGAGCTTTTCAAAGTAAGTTTATACTGACAAAATCTACCCAAAGGACACGTCAGCTGAATAGGCTCAGTAACCTTAACACATTCCGTCCACTCTGAAAACGTAGGGTCATTGATATCTTTAACATTTCCACTTCTCGCAGAAAGCTCTATCTCACAACCCTGGGGAATATCAGCTTCGATTTGAAGCTTACCCCACATTGAAGGCTGCCCCGCATCGATCAGATCACTGCTGTAAGAACCTTCCTTCGCAAACCCCTTCCCCAGCTTTAAAAGCTTAGCCGGATTCGCCGTGCCGATATAAATATCATCACCAAACACATAAATCGCTGTGATCTGCGAAGCATTTTCATCTTCATAAACTATTTTTTCCTCTTCCTGCTGAGCATCAATAGTATAAAGCTTACCATCATTGCCAGTCCCCAAGATCAACTCCTGCCCTTGTTTTGCCAGGCAGAAGAAAACCGCTGCTTCATCAAAAACACTTGTAACAAAGCCGTCTTTATTAATTTTGTAAACATGACTTGTCTTCGCCGGCTTGCCTGGCTTACCAGGTGCCGATGATTTGCCCGAAGAACTGCCCGACAATTGAGCTTTGGTATTAGCTATCTCAAGTTTCAAAGTATTAACATTATCTGCCGTCCTTTTGTCAGTCGCTGTTTTGCTTTCGGGCTTTCCCGATGCCGCTTTCTTAGAAGCAAATTGCCTCTGCTCAGAAACCATTTTCGCAGAAGTAGCCGTAGCATAAAGATTACCCTCGTCATCGAACACCAGAGAAGTAACCTCAGACTGATCGCAGTCATACAAAACCGTTGCCTTACCGCTTGCAGGGGCAATCTTATAAACTAACCCCCTGCCGTCACTGCCCGCATAAACATAACCATCCGCCCCTGCTGCCAGCGAAAGTATATTTTTGTCAATGCTGTCATAGATCATCTTTTCTTTATTGCTCACAGAATCAATACTGTAAATCTTACCCTCAGGTCCGGTTCCAACATAAATATCGCTATTGTCAGCAACCGTTACCGCAAAAATGTAATTCGCATCGACAGGCTCAAATATCGTTTGTATACTGTCAGTCTCCAGCCTTATAAGCCTGCAATTTTCCCCGCTTATACCTGCGATAAGCCTGCCCGAAATATCCGTCGTCATCGCAAAAATATGTTCATTCAGCAAATATTGTTCCTGCTTTACCTCGTTGGGATCGTTTGGATCATTAACATCGCCTGGCTTGTCCTGCAATGCCTCCTCCTGCTTAGCTTTATCTTCCGGATATATCTTCGTAAGCTTACCCAAGCTGTATTTATATATCCCGCCGTTAGGGCTCGTACCGACAAAAACCGTCGACCCACTCAAAGCAATACAATTAATCGACCAGACATCTTCAAACTCTTCCGCTATCTGCTCACGAACTCTGCCAAGAGTAATGGTCCCCTGAGAACTTATAACTACATTTTCCGTTGTCCCCTTAAGCAGATCGACACTGCTGCTTTGCCGTGTTATTTGACTGTTCACCGCCAAACTGATGTTTTGAATAAGAACCAGCACCGACACTAAAACACAAAACTGAAAAAATCTGATTTTCATAATAGCTCCAAAATTGTTTAATAACACTGTCCGATATTCCTGAGAATGATCGGACCTTTATTTTTCAACTATAATACTAAGCTTCTTCTCATCTATCACCAACGTGGAAATCTCAAACTGTTTTTCCTGCCAATGCAAATAAGGAGAAGCTTTTAACGTCCTTTTAGGATCAAACAGAACCAGCGATTTTGTAGCAGGCAAATCAGCAAGCTCCGTCTGCTCGACAGACACACCACCTGTGCCCATAACAAACACACAATAAAGACGATCACGTCTGATTTGAAGAATATTATTAATTGCTTTGATAAGGGTATCAAAATTTTGAACTCTGAATTTATAATCAGCCGCCTTACTCAAAAATTTCTGATAAGACTTATTCCCGCACACAAGCAATTCATACTTGCCCTGTTTTAACTCCTTCGGAACTTCAAGTTCATAGCTGTACTTCTTCTTACCCGCTAAAACAGATTCCAGAATAACATCAACTTTGACTTTCTCACCAGGCTTAACTTTATTATCAGAAAGCTCTACCGACCATATATGAGAAATCGAACTCTTATTCGTTATCGCAAGATCGACATTGATAGATGAAATTTTCACTCTCTTATAAGGATTATTCATAAGCATCGAAACAACATCCGTAATCTCAAGCATCAAATCATTAATCCCCGAAGCGCTTGACCTGTTCTCAAAAACGATTGGCTCACATCCCTGCCCCCGCAAAGAGACCTTATATTCAACCGTATTCTCAGGCGGCAGATCACCAAGCATAAATGCCGAACCGGCAATAGCTGAAATAATAAGCCTGGGAGTAAGCATCTGGTTCTCCGCTATCCTGCAATTATATGTTCGCTCCTGCGGATCATTATATCTTTTCACATTAACCGTCAAAGGTATCATACTGACATCCGCACCTATCGTACCCCTGATCGCAGAAGATTCATCAACTGTCAATGCCCCTACAATATCAATCGCGCTGCCGAACTTGAAAGACCGAATAACACTCGAAACCACTGTGTGAATTTTGCCGGTAGCTAAAGGCAGGTTTACCGAACCATAACCTAAAAAACTATGACCAAAACCATAAACTTTGTCACCAACGACCTCAGTAACAGTACCCATCGCCGTCATTTTTATATCCCCTGTCGCCAAAGGCACCGCCAAACAACTGCCGGGCTCAAGTTTAACATCGTCGTCATCTCCATTGCTTGCTCCTCCCCCGCCACCGGCAACAGTCATCATCCCGAAAGGCCTTAACGTCTCATCAAGCTGCTGACAAACACTCACCGGCAACCCGCTGGTAATCACAGGACAAGGCAAAACGCTCGCACCAACCGGCGATACATTAGAACCAACTGTCTGTGCCTTTATCTGTCTGTCAATTTCTTCAAAATCCATACCCCCGGAAAAATCAAACGAAATATAATTCCCGCCATCCGGATAATCACCCTCGCCCACAGCAAGCATCTCTTCTATAGGCGTAACACCATAAAGAGGATCCTTGCTGAAAGTCCATCCAAACGCTAAAGCTCCCGCCAATCTGCCTTCTATATAAACAGGAGAACCGCTGCAACCTGCCACAGGACCG
>JAGLTN010000017.1 GCA_023135255.1 Planctomycetota bacterium | reverse complement strand
TTCCACCATGCGATAAGTGACGGGTCGTATTGTTTTTTGAGGATATTGATTTGTTCGGAGTAGAGTTCTTTGTTATAGATTCTAAAATCTTTAACCCAGCCCGCCCATTGGTGATAGTTTGCACTGCTGCCGCAAATCTCGAAAGAATCAATCCCAACCATCGAAGTGTTAGAGCCTGTAGACGTCGCCAAGAGTTGGCCATTGATATAGATTTTCATTTTGCCTGTAGAGGCATTTTTTGTGAATGAGTAGTAGTTCCATAAATTCGGATCTGTATAATTTTCCTGATTAGTGCTCCATGCGCCCCGTACCGATGCGGAGTTGTCAGTATCTGCTGCTTTAAAAATAAGGTTTGCAGTTGTCTTGCCGGTCAGGTCGATCTGCAGGACCCTGTTGTCGTCAATTTCAGCGGTAAAGAAATAGCAGTTGTTAGTGCAGTTCGGCATATCATTTTTAGCCCAGAAAGTAATTGTAATTTCGTTTGTTATCTGGCTGAAGACAGATTCATCGCAGCCGACTTTGCTTGTGCCATAATTGAAATCCTGGCCTGGAAAATACAGGCTGTCGTAGGTCCAGCTGTTTTCTGTTCCTATGGTTCCGTTCATGTTATAGGCGTAGTCGGTAACGATTGTGCCGGAAATGTCATCCATTTTCCACCAGGTCAGAAGGGATGTATCGCCTGAACCAAGAGCAAACGCGAAATTACAAATTAATAGACAAATCAGAATTGGGGCTAACTTTTTCACTTTCATCACTTCGTGTATCTCCAGAAATTATAATTTTTGAAGTTTATACTCCTGTTTTTTATTATTCGTTTTTCTTGTAGACTCGTATGTAGTCAATTTCATAAGTCGGGACCGTTCCTTGAATGTCTGGAGTGACCCATGGTGCAAGGCCTAGGCTTATGATAATGTATCCTGGATTTGTTGGCACTTTAATATTATTGGGATTGTAGCTGGCGGGCTGATTTGCATACATACTCACTGGTGCATCTTCATCACGGTAGGTGCAATAGTTGTCGCTATCGACGTAGAAGTACATTGCTCCCGGTTCCCATTTCATTGCGTATACGTGGAAATCATCGAAGGTAGTGCTGGCTGGGCTGAATTGATATTTAGTATCGTCGCCTGCGAAAAGGCTGGCCCAACTGACGTGGTCATCGCCGTAGTCGTTCCAGTGGATATTTGAACCAGTATCGCCAATGCTGGAATCATAGACATGCTCCATAATGTCGATCTCGGCATTAGGCCACCATGTTCCGCCTGTCATTGCCGGCATGAGCCAAAATGATGACCAGCTGCCCTGTCCGGCAGCCAGTTTAGCAGAGAATTCTATGTAACCAAATGCTGTGTCAAATTTATAATGACTCTCAATTTTACCTGAGCCATAATGTTTTGTTGTTTGTGTGCCGGGGTCGTAATAGTCACGCACTATGGTGAGCAGCTTTAATGTGCCATCGCTAACTGTATAGACATCCGGGTCGTCTGATGGTCGATAGCTTAGATTGGTATATGAACTCCATCCGCCTATGTTCCATTTTGTCCTGTCGATATCATCTCCATCAAATTCGTCATGGAAAGCTAATGTCCAACCTGGTCTATGCAACTGCTCATTTAAAGGCTCGATAGCATTTGCCAGGTAAGCGTAGTCGGTCATATCAACTTCACTGTCTTTGTCAGCATCTGCGATTGCGAGTTGTCCTTCGTCAAGCCAGGACTGTGCTAATAGCTGTAAGTCATAAATATCGACAACAGTATCTAAATTGAAATCTGCTTTTTCATATTCAAAGTAAAGCCCTTTAACTTCCTGTGGCGTAAGTGCTCTATTGTATATTTTGAAATCCTTTACTACGCCTGCAAATTGGTGATAGTTTGCACTGCTTCCGGCTAACTCGAAGAATGTTATCCCAGCCATGCTGCCGAAGAAATAGTTGGTACTGTCGTGCCTGACCTCAGCTCTGGCCATTTCACCATCAATGAAAATTTTCATTACAGGATTGGTGATAGTTTTAGTGAATACATAGTAATGCCATTTTGACATATCTATGTAGTTTTCGTGAGAGGAGTCGTCTGCATTACTATAACCAACTTTATCATCATTAAGACCGGCTTTGAAGATTATACTGTTGCCGTCTGTTGGCAGTTCCACAGTAAGTAGCCAATCACTGCTGGTATTTTTGCTCCGGAACAATCTGCTATGGCCTGAGCGATTTTCACGGTCACTTTTTGCCCAGAACGCAATTGTAATGTGTCCTGATATTTGTGAAAAAGTATCAACGGTATCCCCGGGATCAAATGCCACTTTGCTTGAACCATAATCTGCGCCGTCGAAATAAAGCCCTCCATCTATCCAATAGTTATGAGATCCTATGGTTCCGTTCATAGTTCCGATAGAGTCAGCTGCGGTGTTGCCAGTTGTCTCGTTAAATTTCCACCATGCGATAAGTGACGGGTCGAATTGACTTTTTATAGTGTTCAGTTGTTCGGAATTGAGTTCTTTGTTATAGATTCTAAAATCTTTAACCCAGCCCGCCCATTGGTGATAGTTTGCGCTGCTGCCGCAAATCTCGAAAGAATCAATACCAACCATCGAAGTGTTAGAGCCTGTAGACGTAGCCCGGAGTTGGCCATTGATATAGATTTTCATTTTGCCTGTAGAAGCATTTTTCGTGAATGAGTAATAGTTCCATAGATTCGGATCTGTATAATTTTCCTGATTAGTGCTCCATGCGCTCCGTACCAATGCGGAGTTGTCAGTATCTGCTGCTTTGAACATAAGGTTTGCAGTTGGGTTGCCGGTCAGATCAATTTGCAATGCTCGGCTGCTGCCAATTTCAGCGGTTAAGAAATAGCAGTTGCCGCGACAGTTGGGCATGTCATTTTTAGCCCAGAAAGTAATTGTAATCTCGTCGGATATTTGGCTGAAGATAGATTCATCACAGCCCATTTTGCTTGCACCGTAGTTGAAATCCTGACCTGGAAAATACAGGCTGTCGTAGGTCCAGCTGTTTTCTGTTCCTATGGTGCCGTCCATATTATAGGCTGAATCCGCAGCGATTGTGCCGCTGGCGTCATCCATTTTCCACCAGGTCAGAAGGGATGTGTCGCCTGAACCAAGAGCAAATGCAAAATTACAGATCAACAGACATATCAAAATTGTAGCTAAATTCCTTGTTTTCATTACTAAAACATCTCCGAAAGTATATTGTTATTATTCGATTTTCTTGTAGACTCGGATGTAGTCTATTTCGAAAGTTGAGGTTGCTCCTTCTGTGTTTATGTCCATCCAACTAGCCAAGCTATTGTTTAGAATAATGTAGCCCGGATTGATCGGGACCTTAATATTGCTTGGATCGTAGCTTGCTGGTTGGCTGCTGTACATAGTATCAGGTGCATCTTCATCACGGTAAGTTGCATAGTTGTAACCATCGACATAAAAATACATCACGCCTGGCTCCCATTTCATTGCGTATACGTGGAAATCATCGAAAGCGTTGCTTACCGGATCGAAAACATATTTTGTATCATCGCCGGCGAAAAGGCTGGACCAGCTGACGTGGTCGTCGCCGTAGTTATTCCAATGGAGATTCGCGCCCACCTCGGCCAGAGGTATGTTGTAAGTGTGTTCCATAATGTCAATTTCCGCATTAGGCCACCATGTACCTCCTGTGACTACAGGCATAAGCCAGAATGCCGGGAAGCTGCCGTTTCCAACTGGTAATTTAGCGGAGCATTCAAAGTAGCCGAACGCCTGATCAAATTTATGTTTCGTGTCAATTTTGCCTGAGCCGTAATTCTTTGTTGTTTGTGTGCCGGGGTCG
>JAGLTN010000169.1 GCA_023135255.1 Planctomycetota bacterium | reverse complement strand
ATGAAAGCCTTCGACAAAGAGCTGAACAACAGCAAACGCCCCGCTGGTAAAATAAAATAATCAACGATCAAAGACAGCCAAGCAGAATACCCTTAAGGGTAGTAAATGTCCGCGAATAAAGACGTAACTTGTTATTTTTAAGTTATTTATCCGCGGATAAACGAACAAATTCAATTGGGATTAGTATGAATGCGTTGCTTTGGAGTGTGAAATAGCATTTTTTGATGCAAGTTGACGCTTTAAGCTTACTGTTGTTTTTTTTGTTTTTTTGTGGTAGAATCAAGGACTATTATTATTCTGACTTTAGGAGATAGCTATGGATAAGCAGATTAAGATTATGCCTTGCCTGGATATGCAGAACGGCAGGGTGGTTAAGGGTGTGCATTTTGTGGATATCAAAGATGCTGGTGACCCGGTTGAATGCGCAAAGGCTTATTGTTTGGCGGGTGCAGATGAGATCGCTCTTTTAGATATAACCGCGACGATCGAAGGCAGAGCAACAATGCTTGATGTTGTCAAGAGAGTTGCCGAAGCTGCGACAGTTCCATTTACAGTTGGAGGCGGCATTTGTGATGTTTCAGCAGCAAAGGCAGTGTTAGACGCCGGTGCAGATAAGATATCGACCAGCAGCGCAGCATTTCGCAGGCCTGAAGTTATTGATGAAATGATAAAAGAATTTGGTACTGATAAAGTTACAGTTGCGATCGATGTTGATGTTAATGCGGCTTTGCCGAGCGGTTACGAGGTTTACATTGACGGTGGACGCACAGCTACAGGTGTAGATGCGGTTGAGTGGGCTAAGAAAGTTGATGGTTTTGGAGTAACGACTATATTGCCTACCAGCAAAGCCGGCGACGGTGCAAAGACCGGTTATGATTTGCCGATAATAAAAGCGATAGCAAAAACTACCAATGCAACCATCGTTGCTTCAGGCGGCGCTGGGACTCTTGAGCACTTCTACGATGCTGTTCAGGCTGGTGCGACAGTACTGCTGGCAGCGTCGGTATTTCATTTTAACATGATATCGATACCAGATCTTAAAGCTTATCTCAAAAATCGCGGCATAAATGTGTCTTTGTGATTTGAAATTTGATTTTAGTCTTGAGTTTTTACCGATATTTGCTTAAAATCCCGGTTTTATTATTGAGCTTTTGGAGAGGTGTCCGAGTGGCTTAAGGAGCAGCCTTGGAAAGGCTGTGTACGGCTTGTCTGTACC
>JAGLTN010000168.1 GCA_023135255.1 Planctomycetota bacterium | reverse complement strand
AATTTATTACCATGAATGGTATCAGGAGCCTTTTATGCAGAATAAGCCAAAACTTGCAGATTTGCTTGATCAGGACAACTTCAGGCAAATAGAAAACATCTTCCGCAAGCACTTCCAATTCAGCATAGAAACACGAGATTCCCATGCCAGGCAAATCAGCAATCTTTGCAGCAACAACTGTCATCCTGAATTTTGTAAACTTCTGCTTGCTAATCCCACCTGTAAGAAAAAATGCACCGATCAGCGTAAGCAAAGCCTTAAAATAGCAATTGAGACAGGTCAGTCCTACATCTCAATTTGTCACGCGGGCATCGTACTGGTTTGTGTTCCTTTGATGGACAAAGACAGCCCGTTAGGCGGAATGTATTTTGGCAAATGTCTCTGGTCGCCGGTAACAGATGCGATGGTAGACGATATTCGGAAAAGATTTTCAAATACAAAGATCAATACCAAAGCACTGATAAAGTCATTATCTAAACTGCCTGTAGTTCAAGGCCGACAGATCCACCAGAGCGCAGAATTTTTGTTCGATCTGCTTTATGAACTCTGCAAGTTTGACGCAAGAACAATAAGATGGAGACAGCAAAGATCCCAGCAGCAGGCAAAAATTGGCGAATTCATACATGAAAAAAAGAAACTCGGCACAGACTGGCAATACCCCCTCGAAAGTGAACAGGAACTGCTCGGAAAGGTTAAAATAGGCGACAGAACCGGCGCAAAAGAAATATTAAACTCAATCCTCGGCACAATCCTTTTCCACAATCCGGGCGATTTGGGCATCCTGAAAGCTCGCCTGCTGGAACTCTTGAGCATCCTGAGCAGAGCAGCTGTCGAAGGAGGCGTAAATATTGACACCATGCTGGAGAAAAACCTCGCTTATGTAAATAAAATAATGCAGATCAACAACCAGTCCGACCTTTGCGCATGGATAAGTACCGCACTGAATGAGTTTATCGAGCTGGTATACTCAAACCAGGATGCCAAGAAGATGACCCAGATAAGACCTGCAATAAACTACATTGATGCAAATTTCGACAAGCAGATCACCCTTTCTGAGATAGCAAAAATGTCGTTTTTAAGCGTTTCCCGTCTGGCACACATATTCAAAGAGCAAATGGGCATCACGATCATTGACTACCTCACCCATGTCCGCATCGAACGTGCAAAACAGCTTTTGCTGGCAACCGACCAGAACTGCACCGAAATATGCTTCCAGGTGGGCTATAACAACCAAAGCTACTTTACCCGAACATTCAAGGACCTGGTGG
>JAGLTN010000167.1 GCA_023135255.1 Planctomycetota bacterium | reverse complement strand
GCCCTCATGCTTTTAATTTCAGACAGACGGTTGATGCTCTGATTCAAGACAATGGAGCAATAATGGTTCAAAACCCCGATCAGCTGTATGAAACTCTGCAAAAATGCCTTAGCGACCACGATTACAGAGAAACCATCGCCAACAAAGGCAGGGATATAATCATTGAAAATCAGGGTGCTACACAAAAAGCCGTTGAGGAAATAGTTAAGCTAATCAGCTAAAATTAGCTTTCAGATCGATCTTTTCTATACTTAGCAGTTAATGCCCCTTCAGACACAAACTAAACCGGATTATACACGTAGCTATAGTTCGGTTCGGATTGTGGTTTGCCAGGCCAGCTTAGTTCGTCAAATAGAAATTCGCAGGCTTGTCTTAGCATTACATCAGGCATACTCGGTGTCATCTCTATCGAAGCTACGACATCTTTTTCATAATCTTTAAGACAGCCAAGAAGATAATCCCAGTTTTTACGGGAGATACCGCCTTTTAATCCGGGCGGCTGATGGTCATCAGCCTGGCCGTAATTATCAGTCAAGTGCAGATGTGTCACTCTCTCTGCAAGCTGATCTGCATAGTCTCTAAAGCTGAATTTCGAATCTATATTTGCGTAGCCTATATCAAGACATAATTTCAGATTATCGAACCTTTCAACAAGTTTAAGAACTTTTTTCAAAGACCCCGTTTCAATTGAAACAGATACCTGGCTTTGTTTTGCATAATTTACTATTTCCGCTGAGAAATCACAGCCATTAATATCTGATTGCTCCGGGATGCCAAAGCTTTGCAGGTCTGTGACAATATCCGCATCAAGCAGCCTGGCACAATCTATCTGCTCTCGCCATTGTTCCAGAGACGGGTTATCATTTCTGCTCCGCATTACCACGAGCATGTCTTTTGTTGCTTCTGTAAGCCTGGACCAGTTGCGTTTGCTGTAACGACACTCATTATAGCCCTTCATGCTGGGCCAAAGTTCTACGCCGAAGCCGCGGGATTTGAGGAACTGGCATTCCTGTTCGAAAGAAAGATAATTTTCACGCCACCAGAATATCATAGTTGAAACAGCATACTTAATCTGCATAACAAAAACTCCTGATATCAATACTGCCAAGCCGGATATTGCCAGCCCAAACAAAAAACATTTAAAAAACACTTCTCTTCAACCACACTTAAAAAAGCGATAACCAGCTTTGTGCTGTTGAATATTTTTTCTCGAAGATGTTATTTCTTCGCTACGCTGTTATATATCGGGCAAAAAAGCCTTATATATTTCATATTTTATTGTTTTAGCTGTTTTTTTAGGCTTAAAACCATAGCTTTCAGCTTAAAGGTCCTATAAATAAAAGGTGCCTCTAAAAAATTCATTTTGACATGCAAGTGAACCTTTTCGGTTTTGGTCAGTGTCATGCGAAAAGCGTTTTTTTCGAGCTTTTAGGCTGTTTAGCAAGGTTAAAAGCCTGTTTATTGTTAAATCTTAAAATTTTTGTTGAAATATTCGCGGAAACTGGTAGAATTTGGTGTTTTAGGTCGTTGGAGAAATTGACAATGAAAAAAGATATACATCCAAAATATGAAAAAGTTACTGTTCGTTGCGGCTGTGGAAACACTTTTGAGACAAGGAGTACCGCAACCGAAGTACACGCTGAGATATGTTCAGCATGCCATCCGTTCTATACCGGCAAGCAGAAATATGTGGATACCGCTGGTAGAATTGAACGTTTTCAGAAAAAATACGGCAAACAGGACTATTTCAAGAAAAAAGACGAAAAGAATTAGATTCTTTGATTATGAACTATCGAGGCTCCGTATGTGCTGCGCACTTTTAGCGGAGCCTTTACTATTTATCTTAAAAGCTCTTCCACAATCTAACCCTGTTATTTAAGAAATTGTTCATTATGTCTGTAAATAAAGATTCGATACTGAAAAAATTAAATGAGATCGAGCAGCGCTATATCGAGATAGATAACAAAATAGCTGATCCTGAAATCGTATCTGACCATAATAAGCTGATTAGTTTGAGCAAAGAACAGGGCAAACTCAAATCGATCGTCTCACAATACCGCGATTATAAAAAAGTCGCTGAAGCTATCGCTGAAGCGCACCAGATAATAGATGACCCTGACAGTGATAAAGAATTTAAAGAGCTTGCATCTGAAGAGCTAAAAGACATCCAGGGCAAAGACGAAGCCATGTTGGAAGGTATACAAAATGAGCTGGTGATGGCTGACGACAAAGCTGTCAATTCAGTTATTATAGAAATCCGCGCCGGCACAGGTGGCGATGAAGCTGCTCTTTTCGCACATAATCTTTATACAATGTACGTCAGATATGCGGAAACCAGACGCTGGAAAGTGGAACAGCTTGACTTTAGTGCTACGGAGCGGAACGGCTTTAGGGAAGTTGTATTCAGCGTTAAAGGCAAAGGTGTATGGTCAGAGCTTGGTTATGAATCGGGCGGACACAGGGTTCAGAGGGTTCCCGAAACAGAATCACAAGGCCGGGTTCACACTTCCGCTGCTACTGTTGCGGTATTGCCTGAGCCGGAAGAAATAGATATAGAGATCAACCCAGCTGATGTTTTGGAACACGTCAGCAGAGCAGGCGGGCCCGGTGGCCAAGCTGTCAATAAGCTAAATTCGGCTATCAAACTTGAACACGTCCCAACCGGCATTACAGTCAGCATGAGAGATGAAAAAAGCCAACACAAAAACCGCGCAAAAGCATGGCGAATCCTGAGAAGCCGAATTTATGAAAAGCTCGAAAGCGAAAGAAGAGCTGAAAGAGACTCACAGCGAAAAAACCTGATAGGCTCAGGAGACAGAAGTTCAAAGATAAGAACTTACAACTTCCCGCAAAACCGTGTAACCGACCACAGGATCAACCTTTCACTTTACAGCCTTGACAAAATCATCCTCGGCGATATGGCAGAAATCGTAAAAGCCCTGCAGCAATACGACATCCAACAAAGAATCGAAAACCTTTAAACAGAACTACTTAGCGATAAATTCCTCCATGGATATGACCTGTTCTATGCGCATTGGCAACCTTGAGCTATTTCCATATAAGCCTAACTATGTTTTAAATAATGTAGGCTAACTTTTTCTTTCTTCTTTTTCTTCATGCCCTTCATTTTTAGCAATCTGCCATATTTTTCTTAGTTCGGTGACTTTTTCCCTACATTGCTCAATTGGCTTTTCTGGACGGTATCCTTTTATCTTATATGCGAGAAAGGGATAAGCAGAATATAAAGCCCCTCGTCTCATCGCCCTTAGGAAAGATGATTCGTCCTCCATCATATTCAATATCAGGTCAATATGCTCTGTAATATCCTCTCCTCTTGCTTTAAGTTCCATTAGTAGAAAATTTGGTGTCCAACCATTCGGACAGGAAAATGGCCGACTATAGAGGTGTTGTCTCAGGTCATCAACGGTAAGCTCCGCTAATTGTTTTCTGGCTTTATTAACCATCAGTTTCATTCGTAATTTCCAAAGCCTTATGCCAATAACTGCCACTACAACGGCAGCAGCGATGCCCCACCCAATACCATAAGATTCACTGATAGAGCCACCGATAGCAAGCATAAAGGCAAGGGTAAATACGACTGACATAATATCAAATACGGTAATCATTTTTTGCCTCCTGAATTTTAACTTCAATAATAGTATAATATTTACCGGCATATGCAAGATTTTTGTGGTTTTGGGGGTTTGGGAAGATGTATTGCAATTTGGGTGGGTATCTGGTAGATTGCTTTTTTCGTCACAGTGAAGATTTGGTCAATTTTATGCTTCGGAGCCTTAAATGATAGTCGTTGTAACCGGAATGGTTGGTATTGATAAAAAAAGCTATCTTGAACGTCTCTGTCAACTCGCCAGTGAAAAAGGCAAAGATGTTCTCTTGTGCAATGTTGGGGATATGATGTATGCCGAAGCCCCGGATCTTGCAGCTGGTAAGATTCTCGATATCCCACTGAGAAGGCTCAGCTCGCTTAGAAGAAGTATTTTCAAAGACATCATCGCTAAGACGAAAACACATGAAAACGTCATAATCAACACGCATGCAACTTTCAGATGGAGACATGGGCTATTTCCAGCTGTCGATTTCGACCAGATGAGGCAGGTCAATGCTGATATTTATATCAATATGATCGACGGGGTGACAGCTTTGCACAAAAGATTAAACGCTGACCATTCTATTGAGCATACACTTAAGGACCTGATCGTCTGGCGTGAGGAAGAAATGATCTGCACAGAAATGTTGTACAAAGGCATCAATGACAAGGCCCGCTTCTATTGCCTGGCAAGAGGGTTCGAGCAGGCGACTATCGAAACTTTTTATAGGTTGATCTTTGAACAGGAAAACAAGCGGGCATATCTGAGTTTCCCGATGACTTTAGTAACGGACATGGAAGACGTTAAGAAAGAGATCAACGAATTCAGAAGCTTTATAAAAAAATCACTGACGTGTTTTGACCCGGCTGACCTCGAAGAAGCGTATCTGCCGGGTTATGCTGAAAAAGCTCGACAGGCTGGGAAAGACTACATAGAAGTAGACACGGTTGACGGCAAGACAAAGCTTTGCCTTGAGCAGGTAAAGCAAATCGCCCGCGATATTAACAGCCAGATATATGCGAGGGATTTCCTTTTGATAGACCAGTCGGATATGATAATAAGTTTTATTCCAACGCTGGCTGATGGAAGAGCTTCTCTTTCGAGCGGAGTTGAAAGAGAATTGCAGCACGCACATGAAGCGGGCAAAGATGTTTATGTGATCTGGACAGCTAAGCAAAGGCCTTCGGTTTTTGTTACTCAGACTGCGACAAAGGTTTTTGACAGTATCGCCCAGCTTGCAGATTTCTTTACTAAGAAAGGATTCATAAAATGACAGAGATAACAGAAAAGATTCTGGCATCGAGCATAGACCATACATTATTAAACCCCAAAGCCCAGCAAAGCCAGATCGAACAACTCTGCGCTGAAGCTGTTGAATATCAATTTTGCGGCGTCTGTATCAATCCTCGCTGGGTAGTTTTTGCCGCGGACAAATTGCATAATACCGATGTTAATGTTGCGACGGTCATTAGTTTCCCATTGGGAGCTGATTCTACAAAAACAAAAATAGCCCAGGCAAAAGAGGCCATCTTTGCCGGTGCAGATGAGATAGATGTTGTTGCGGACATCTCCGCGATAGTCACGGGCGATTCCAGGTACCTTCTTACGCAGCTGCAGGGGATATTGAAAGTTTGTAAGGCAATGAAACCCAATGTCATAACAAAGGTTATTATTGAATCAGCGGCGCTTGAATGGGAGCAGAAACTTTTTGCCTGTAAAGTAGCTGAGCAGGCAGGCTTTGATTTCATAAAGACAAGTACAGGTATGCACCCTGCAGGCGGTGCCACGGCTGAGGATGTTAAGCTTATTAAGGAAACAGCGCCAGGCTGTAAAGTAAAAGCGTCAGGTGGAATTAAAACCGCCCGCGATGCAATTGCTATGTTAAATGCGGGGGCAGAGAGAATTGGCACTTCGTCGTCAGTCGAAATAATTACCCAATTCAGGGCAGGGCAGGTTTAAATGTCGACTGAAGCTTTACAAATTAAAAGTAAGAGACAGACATGCAAGCTCTGCTGGAAAAAGATCGACATTGAACTTAACATGACAGGCCTGAGTGAAGTTTTTTCTGCTTTGGATTCAGCTTCAATTTTAGGAGGCAACCAGGCAACCAGATTTAGTTACTGGGCAGCAGAAGCGGTAGATGTTTTTGAGTTTAACGCTAAAGAAGATCAGCCTTTTGAAAAACTTCAGGAAGCTTTAGATAAATACAAGCTTGACACTGACAGCAAGTTTGAACATGTGGAAAGCATTTTTACCGGCGGCTGGATAGGCTACTTCAGCTATGAGCTGGGCAGGTATATTGAAAAGATACCCTCAACAACAGAAGATGATCTTAAGATGCCTTTGATAAAATTGTGTTTTTATGACAAAGTCATTTGCTATGACAACGCGGAAAAAACATGTTGGCTTTTTGTTTTAGAACTGCCCGACGACCGCCAAAGACAAAAAGAAAAATTCGCAGAACTCCAAAAGCTTATAAATAATAGCAAAGAGATCAGAACAAATAAACTTCCAAAAAAATACCCTCTTGTAAACATTGATCCTGCACAGTTTAAAACTAATATCAGTAAGGATTACTATTTAAAATCTTTTGAAGAAATAAAGCAGAATATATATCTGGGCAATGTTTACCAGATTAATTTTTCGCTTCGCTTCCAGCAGCGATACACCGCCAAACCAATAGAATTATTTAATTGGCAGAATTTACATAACAGCTGCGACTATGCTGCATATATAGATAGCGGGGATTTTGCTATTGTCAGCACTTCACCTGAAATGTTCGTTACCATCAGAGATGGTATTATCAGCACTAAGCCGATAAAAGGAACAAGACCAAGGTGCTTGGATGAAAAACTTAACAGGCAAAACTTCAAAGAGCTGCTTAAAAGTGACAAAGAGCAGGCTGAGCTTAATATGATAATCGACCTTGAGAGGAACGACCTGGGCCGGATATGCAAGGCCGGGACTATAAAAGTCGTTCAGCCGAGAACGATAGAAGAGTACCCTACTGTTTTTCATGCAGTAGCAACGGTGCAGGGCAAGTTGAAAGCGGATGTGGGTTTTTGCGATATGCTCAAAGCTATGTTTCCGGGCGGTTCGATCACCGGTGCGCCAAAGATCAGTTCAATGAAGATAATAGACGAACTTGAACCGACACAAAGGGGTGTTTATACCGGCGCGATCGGATATATCGGCATTGACGGCAATGTTTGCTTGAATATTGCAATACGAACGATTATTATAACGGACGAAAATGCCTATGTGCAGGTCGGCTCCGGGATCGTGGCTGACTCCGATGCGCAGGCGGAATGGGACGAAGCTCTTATAAAAGCAGATGCCCTGCTGACAGGAATAAAAATTATACAGGAAAAAAGTTTATAATATGGCAGAAAAAATATTCTTAAACGACCACTTAGAAGACATCGACAGTGCAAGTGTTTCAGTTCGTGACAGTGGGCTTTTATATGGTGCAGGACTTTTCGAGACAATGAGAAGTTATGAGGGCAAAGTATTCGCTCTGGATGAACATATTGACAGACTAATTGACAGCGGAAAAAAGCTGGCGATCACTATTCCTGAAAAAGATTTTCTTGTTGAAGCGGTGAATAAAACGCTTGAAGCGAACAATCTCAAAGATGCACGGATAAGGCTTACGGTTACCAATGGCCAAATGTCTTTAGATGAGGAAGGGCCAAAACCTACGGTTTTAGTCACGGCAACGAAAGTACAAAATTATCCGCCTCAATATTATACCGATGGGGTGCTTGTTGTGCTTTGTCCGTATCGACAGAATCCATCTGACCCGATATGCGGACACAAAACTTTGAATTATCTGCCTCGCATGATGGGCTTGAAATTCGCCCATGAAAGAAGAGCTGCGGAGGCATTGTGGTTCAGCACTGAGGGAAAACTGGCTGAGGGATGCATCAGTAATATTTTTCTGGTTAAAGATAAAAAACTTTTTACACCAAAACTCGATACGCCTGTACTTGCAGGGATTATAAGAAAAGCTGTCATTGCCCTTGCTAAGAATAATTCTATAGAAATATACCAGGAAGATCTTACTATCGATGATGTTTTAGGTGCTGATGAGATTTTCGTTACGAATTCTATCATGGAAATTATGCCTGTCAGCAGAATTGAAAAGCATATCATCGGCGATGGTAAAGCTGGAAATATAACCAGATTACTCTACGACAAACTTAAAGAACTTATTGAAAGTCAATGCGGGAAAAGCAAATGAAAGTAAGAGATATTGC
>JAGLTN010000166.1 GCA_023135255.1 Planctomycetota bacterium | reverse complement strand
ACCCCGATTTACCCACTGTTATTTTCCATCAAAAACCGTTATTTTCCGTTATTTTTCACAAAAAAGGGGAAAAAACCGTAAAAAAGGTAAATTTTTGAAAACCGATTTCAGTAAATCTGGTCAATTTGATGAAATTTCCGCCTCAAAATTGCCAAATCTGCTTTATTTGAAGATAATGCGGGTTTTGTCTGACGCGGACCAGAAACGAAAAGATTCGCTTGCCTGCCAAAATGAATTGTTAGAGATGCCCTTCAATTTTGAAAACCGATTTCCCTCGATCCACCCAAATCAGCGGCAAATCTACTCAATTATTCACCAAAATCGGCTTGTCGCGTCGTAGTTCGCAAGAACGAAGACGGAAAAAATTACTCCGCAAACCCATACTTACCAATAAGCTTCACAAACCGAACACTGCAAATCGTTTTCCCGATCATCTTCTCCCCAGCCTTTTTATAAACCATCAACTCCTGACTATACATCTGCCCAACCGGAGCAACCATAATACCCCCATCTTTCAATTGCTCAACCAAAGGCCCGGGCAACCCCTCAACCGCCGCCGTAATTATTATCCTGTCAAAAACCCTCTCACCAGGCCAACCACAACTGCCGTCACCAATACAAAACTCCACATTCCGCCGTTCTGCTTTCTCCAACGCATTCTGAGCAGGATTAGTCAACTCGCCATGCCTCTCAATAGTATAAACCCACCTTCCAAGCCTGCTCAAAACTGCCGTCTGATATCCACTCCCCGTCCCGATTTCAAGTATCTCATGCCCCTTCTCAACTCTCAACTGCTCACTCATCAACGCAACAATGTAAGGCTGAGATATCGTCTGCCCCATCCCAATAGGCAAAGGCCCATCGTCATACGCATGAGATTGATACTTACCAACCACAAAATCCTCCCGCCGAATCTGCCCCATAACATCAAGAACCCGCTCGTCGGTGATCCCCCGCCCACGCAGATCCTCAACAACCATCCGCCCACGCTCACTCACAAATTTATCTAAATTTTCATCATTCATAAAGCAATCACTAAAAAATAAGCTTTATCGCCGACGCCGCTGCAAGTATCTGAATAATATTAACAAAAGCCTTCTTAGGCAATTTTTTAAGTATCAAAACCCCGACTAGCGCACCAATCAGGATCGCAGGTATCAGCATCAAATTAAATTTTATCGAATCAACCGTCATCGATTCCAAAGACATATTAAAAGGCACCTTAATCCAGTTCATAATAAAAAAGAACCACGCACTCGTCCCCACGAATTCCATCTTATCAAGCCTCATCGCCAAAAAATATATAACAGATATTGGCCCAGCCGCATTAGCCATCATCGAAGTAACACCAGCGAAAAACCCCAACCCAACAGCAAACCACCACCCTGTTGGAATTTTACTTTCAAGCCCGCCCTTAACATTTCGCCAATAACCAAGCCCAAGCATAACCAACACAACTGCCCCGATCATAGGCCGAAACTGCTCATTACTAACAACCCCCATCAAAAAATAACCCGCCACAATCCCCGCAAAAGCTGCTGGCAGTATCCTGAGAACATGGCCCCAGTTAGCATGCCTGCGATGATAAGTCACAGCAAACATATCTGATATTATCAACACCCCCAAAAGCACACCAACCGACTGCTTAGCCGGCAAAACCATCGCCATCAAAGGCACAACCATTATCCCAAACCCAGGCACACCCGACTTAGCAACGCCAACCATAAAAGCACAAAAAATAGCAATACACCAACCAGCGGCATCCAGCTCAACCATAATTCAAAAATCCCAAAAAACAAAAAATCTCCCCATAAGCTATCCCCTCTCCCCCATTTTTGCAAGAAATGCTTAAAAACATATCCACCACCACCTAAAAAACCCTTGCCAACCCTACAACCAAACCATAAAATAACACCCAAAGCTAAACTCTAAAGAGGAAATAACTAAAAAAAATCAGCAAAAGGAGAAAGTTCATGGCGAAAGTGTCTAAGAAAATAAGTGATCGTTTTGTTAAGTCAGTTGCTAAATTTCAGAAAGTTCTGCAAATTGCGAAAGATCGTGATGTCAATGAATCAGATACAGTTTCAATATTGACGGATATTTTTAGTGAAGTGTTCGGATATGACAAATATCTGGAAATAACACGAGAGTTTGCAATCAGGAATACATATTGCGACCTGGCATTAAAAATAGATGAAAAGGTTCAATATCTGATTGAAATCAAGGCAATAGGCATTCAATTAAAAGATGATCACATGAGACAAGCTCTTGATTATGGTGCAAACCATGGCATAGAGTGGGTTATACTGACCAATGGCAATGAATGGAAGGTCTATAAAATTAGATTTGAGAAGCCTATCAACTACGATCTGGTGTTTTCATTTAATTTTATGGAGTTAAAAGCAAGGACAGGGAAAGACCAAGAGTTATTGTTTATCATTGCTAAAGAGGGATTAGCAAAAAATATACGTAAAAAATACCATGAAAAAACACAAACCATAAATCGATTTATCATTGGCGAACTGATACTTCATGATACCATCCTTAATTCAATCCGAAGAGAATTACGAAAATTGGCAGACGGGGTCAGCATCAATGTTTTGGAGATTAAAAATATTGTTAGAAATGAAATTCTAAAGCGAGAAATTGTTGAGGGAGATGACGCGAAAGTCGCACAATCTCGTATTAGCCGATTCTATAAGAAAGCTAACAAGAAGAGCCTTAAGAAAAAGGCAGAAATTAAGAAGCCACTGGGAGATGATTGCTAATTTTAAAATTTGTGAAAGCCATGTAGGGTGGGCAACTTGTTTGCCCACCATGCCTAAATTATTTTTACCCTTACCCCGTAATCTCCGAAATCTCAACTGCCCGATGCTCCTTCGCAGATTTATAACAGGCATCTATCAAAGCCATAGTCTTCAAATTATCCACCCCGCTAATCTCAGGCACATCGCCGCTCTCCACAGCACAAAGCAGCTGCGCCATAGGCCCAACAAATGCATCCGGAAACCATACTTCATCCCAGCGAGGCCTAAACCATTTCCCCTGCTCATGCTTAGTAGTAAAATCTATCGTACTGGGCGTCCTCTCAGGATACTTGGGCCAACCAATCGTCCCCTTCGCCATCCCGTCGACCCCCTCAACACGCCATTTGATATAAATGTCACTCTCTGCCCCTTCCCTCGCAGGCCCCGCCCACACATCATCCCAAGCCGCAGCCCTGAAACCATTTTCATACTCTAAGATATAAAGGCATATCCCGTCAAAATGGTCAAAGTTTTTCGCCGTCCTCGGGTCCTTGCTAACACTCGCATAAACCCTTATCGGCTCACCAAACAAAAACCGAAACGCATCCAGATGATGAATGCTCATCGTCCGCAAAGTAACGAACCCAAGCCTTTCCTGCCAGCCCATCCAGTGAGGTATCGCACGCATATCTATAGTCGCCAGCACAGGCTCGCCCAGATACCCCCTGTCCAGCACACTCTTACACGCCCTGATAGACTGGTCATACCTCATATTCTGATTAACACCAAGCGTGATCCCCGCATCGGCGCAAAGCCCGACGATCTCTTTCGCCTCGCTGTAATTGCACCCCATAGGCTTCTGCGCCAAGATCCCTTTGATCTTGCTCTTATACTTAACAACTTCCCTGACGATTTCAATTTCAACATCAGGCGGAACTGCAATATCAATGATCTCAATTTTCGGATTCGCCAGCATTTCTTCAAGATTATCATAAACCCCAGCTATCCCATGCCGCTCAGCCGCCTCTTTCGCCTGCTGATGATCCGCCGACATAATAGCAACCGGATTAAACCCTACGCTCTTATAAGCCACAAGGTGACAATCCGCCATTATAAACCCGCTGCCAACACACCCAATGCCCAAACTCTTATCCTCAGGCAGCACCGGCATATAATCCAGCTTATCCGAAACACTGATCTTGTCCATACACCAACTCCCTGCTTTACTTTTCGCCGTTAAATTCCTTAACTGCCTCTATCATCGCAATAATATTTTCCAAAGGCACATTCGCCTGCACATTATGAATCGAGTTAAAAATAAACCCGCCGTCCTTACTGAAAATTTCACACCTCTGCAAAACTTCTTCCCTGACCTCAGCAACACTCCCGAAAGGCAAAGTATTCTGAGTATCAACCCCGCCTCCCCAAAACGTCAATTTGTCACCATACTTATCTTTAAGCCCCTGTGGCTCCATCCCCGCTGCACTGCACTGAACCGGATTAATAATATCAAACCCCGCATCAATAAAATGGCTCATAAAACTCCCAACCGCCCCGCACGAATGCTTAAAAGTTTTCCAACCAGTATTCTCATGAACCCAGCCATTAACCTTCTTATAGTAAGGCCCATAAAGACTATCAAAAGTATCACCCGAACAAAATGTCCCCGTCTGTGTACCAAAATCCGTCCCGCAGATAAAAATAGCCTCGATCCTCTCACCCATTATCTCATAAAACTTTTTAAGATTCTCAACTGCGATCTCACTTTGCTTGGCAAAAACTTCATGAATATAATCAGTTCTCATCGCAGTCGACATATACCACTCTGCTACATCCCTGATCCCTTTCGGATGCTTAAGAAACGGTGCCGGCACCAATGCAATATCTCCAAAAGCTGTCCCGCCCAAATTAGCAATGATCGCCCGCTCACCTTTTGCTTTCTCTGCGATCTCCTTAGTAAAATGCGCAATATCCTCATCCGACATAGGCCCAAATTCCTCAAGGTTGTCCTCCGGATTCAGATTACTATCATCAATAGGCCCCTGCCGAACTATACTATCAAAAAAGTAAGTTGTCTTCGGCATTCTCCCGCTCGCAGGCGCACTCTTATCGCCGCCCGGATATACCAAAATATCATTTTCCCTTTCATCATAAGCAAAATCCCCGCCCATCAAAACATCCTGCCCCCAAGGCGTCTTCCAGCTCTTGAAGTCCTTATTCTCAAACCCGAACATATTGCCCCTCGGAGATATCCCGACAACATCAACCCCGATAGCATCAAGCAGATCATCTTCAACAACTCCAAGCATCTGATAAGGATCGCAAACTTTCACAGCCCTTTTCTCTAATCCAAAATGTCCCCGCAAACTTTCAATACACCGAACATGCAT
>JAGLTN010000165.1 GCA_023135255.1 Planctomycetota bacterium | reverse complement strand
CCGGTGTATGTTTTGCTCTGACGCTGGTCGATGTCGATAACCTTTTTTACTACCCTGTCGAGCAGGAATCGGTCATGGCTTACTATCAATACCGCATGGGGGAAGGTTCTCAGAAATTTTTCAAGCCAGATAGTGGCGTTCCAGTCGAGATGGTTTGTAGGCTCATCCAGCAGCAGCAGGTTTGCATTTGAAAGCAGAACCTTCGCCAGACCAAGACGGGATAGCTGCCCTCCTGAAAGCTGCGATGGTTTCAGCCCGTAATGCTCTTCGTTTATGCCCAGCCCAGCGGTTATCTCTTTTACACGAGTTTCAAATTCATAGCCCCCTGCCAATTCAAATTCGTGATTGAGTCGGTCATACTGTTTCATTGCCTCTTTTTGCTGTGGACCTTGCAGCTGGCTGATTTTTTCCGCTGCCTGGTGGATATGTTTTTGCATTGCCAGCAGTTCTTCGGCGCTGCTGTGGAGCTGCTCTAATATTGTTTTGTCATCGCTGAAGATAGGTTCCTGTGGCAGATAGCCGATTTTTAGCGAGTTTCTTTTTTTTATTTGTCCCAGGTCAGAATCGAGCTGACCAAGGATTATTCTCAGCATCGTAGTTTTGCCGCAGCCGTTAGGCCCCACCAGCCCGACCTTGTCGGTTGGGTATATTTGCATATTCAGCTTTTCGAAGATAACTTCGGCACCGAAATTCAGATGTATGTCATTAAGCGTCAAAATTGGCATTTGGGTATTATATAGATTTGCGAAGAAATTACCAGCGAAAGCGCATAAAAGAACCGCTTAGCCTATTTTGGTTATTTCTTAATGACGGTTTTTGTTGAAATATCTGAAAGTATGAATTATCACAGCAGCCAGTAATATGCGAATTTCGCCAGATCGTCGATATCTACATTTCCATCGCCTGTCAGGTCAGCACCCATGCAGGTGTCGCAATTTATTTTCTCCCATTGCTCCGCCAGCAACGCAAAGTCTTTCAGATCGTGTTTATAATCCCGATTTATATCCGCACTGTCGAGATATATTACCAGCCAGTAATCCGCCAATTTCGCCAGATCATCGATATCTACATTTCCATCATCTGTCAGGTCAGCGCCCATGCATGTATCGCAGTTTGTGTTTTGCCATTGTTTTACCAGCAGCGCGAAGTCTTTCAGGTTGCATTTATAGTCACGGTTTATATCAGGCTCGCCGAGATATATTACCAGTTCCCAGGGTTCATCAGTATCAGTTGCGGTGACAATAGTTTCAACCGGCCCCGAGCCGTCAGCCGGTGCTTTACATATTGCGTGGGTTTCGGTGTCTGTCCAGTACAGCATATCATTTTCAAAGTCGATCGCCAAACCATGAGGCCTATCCAGACCATCATTAGCATCATAAAGCATCCGAACATCACTGCCGTCGAGGTTCGCAACATTAACAGAATGCGAATTTACACCCCGGTCATTGAAATACAATTTACCCGCATTCAAATCAATTTCAATATCACGGACGTGCTGCTGGTTAGTTATCAAGTTTATCTCAGTATCTGTACTCATATCATACCGCCAGATATTTGGGCTTTCGCCATCGCTGTAATAAATATAATTATTTACAATATCGAGATCAAAGTAATATGGATTGTTGATCGTGCTGACAACTATTTCAGGCGTTCCGCCGGCAATAGGCATCCTCGAAATTGTGCCCGGTATAGTTTCGCTATAGTAGATATATCCATTTAGCAAATCCAGTTCCATATCTGCCAATACCGTAAAGCCAGGGATTACCAGCAAAGCGGTTTTTTCCGAGCCATCCAACTTCGCACGATATATCCGCCCATTGCCTGTACTCGCCCAGTACATCAGCCCTTTTGAAAAATCAATATCTATTCCTCGCGGTGCGTTCAATCCATTGGCTACAGTGAGGATGTTTTCCACATCGTTGCAGTCGCTGTTAATTCTTTGTATTTTTGAAACAGGAGGGTCTTCTTTATCCGTCCAGAAAATTTTACGATCGAAAGTCACTTCCTCCTGGCTGACTTCTGCAACGCCCGGCGAAGCTACATCGAGGAACCCCGTTGCCTGCCATGAACCGAAAGAGCCTAACTGACTAAAGCCGAGAAAAGAAGTATCGCTGTCGAAAACAGCGGAATGACCATCAGGTTGATTGATATATGAGGAGGTTGTCACCATCTGGTTTAAAGCATTAAACAAAACTACGCCGTCGCTTTCGCTAAGACCGTGGTCGAAAATCATACCAATAACCTGTACACTCGGGTCAAGGCCCCAGATGCTTTTCCACGAATTTATTGCTGTTGCAAAGGTGGTATCGATAATAATTATCGATTCGCCGGGGTTAATTGTAACAGAACCAAAGACATTGACTCGCAAGTCAGCGTGTTCTTCGTCATCCCAGCTGTAGCTGAGCAGATTTATCGCTGAATCGCCCGTATTGGTCAGTTCCCACCAGTCCATTGGTTGAGTGGCGATCTGGCTCCTGCCCATTATCTCGGTTATTACAAGATTAGCATACAAAGACGCTGAAAATAAAACAATGATTAGTGCCGCAACTAAAGATTTCCCGCTCAATTTCATAACCTAACCTCCTTTTTTCGCTCACAATCGATAAAGATGACTCAATATAGACAAACATTATATTAAATATTGTCCAGTTGTCAAGAATATTTTTTGCGGGCATGCAGCAAAAGGATGTTTTCAACGGCAAAATTGATATTCAGTATTAGTTTGACGTTTGGATGGTATTATGGTTGAATGAGGTTTTAGCAGAGTCTTGCGAGTAGATTGTTGTTTAGATTTTTGGGTAAGATATGCCATTAGATGAATTCAGGAAACAGATAAATAAAGTTGACGATGATCTGGTCAAGCTGCTTAATGAACGTGCGCAGATCGTTGTTGAGATCGGCAAATTGAAGAATCAGTCGGGCAACTCGGTTTATGCACCTGACAGGGAAAGCGAAGTTCTGAAAAAGGTTTCCCAGCAGAACGAAGGGCCATTGCCAGACAAGTGTCTTATCGCTATCTGGCGTGAGCTGATGAGCGGGTCGTTTTTTCTGGAAAGGCCTTTGCGGATCGGCTATCTTGGGCCTGACGGCAGCTTTACTCATACAGCCTCGCTTTTGAAATTTGGGCAAAGCGTCGAATACGATTCACTAACGGATATTGTGAGTATCTTTCAGGAAGTCGGCAATGGACATTGCGATCTTGGTGTTGTGCCTGTTGAGAATTCTGCGGGAGGCGGGGTTATCGAAACGCTTGATTCGCTGATTGAATTTGATGTTAAGATATGCAACGAAGTTTTGATGACGATTCATCATAACCTGCTGGCGAATTGCTCTATCGACAAAATCGAAAAAATATATTCCAAGCCTGAAGTTTTTGCCCAGTGCAGGAACTGGCTCAGTGCGACATTTAAAGAAGCAATAACGATCCCCGTTACTTCCTCTGCCAAAGCGGCGCAGATGGCGGCGAAGGAGGAAAACACTGCGGCTATAGGCTCTAATATTGCAGCTGAGCTTTATGGGCTGAAGATAGTCTGCGAGCAGATCGAAGATATGGTTAATAATGTTACGCGGTTTCTGGTTCTCTCTAATGAGGACGCTAAGCCTACCGGTGACGATAAAACCGTTGTCAGTTTTAGCACGGGACATAAAGTCGGTGCTTTAGCGGATGTGCTCGATGTGTTCAGGAAATATAAGATCAATATGACCAACATCGGCTCCAGGCCGAGCAGAAATAAACAATGGGAATATGTGTTCTTTGTTGACTTTATAGGGCATCGAACAGAAGAGCATGTTGCTAAAGGCATTGAAGAAGCCAGCAAACACTGCATAGCACTTTCCGTCCTCGGCAGCTTCCCAAGAGCCACCGAAGTGCTGTAACAGATTTAATATGACCAAACATTTGTATTGTTGCTATATTTTATTTAGGGGTTTAAAAGGGGTTTGAAATATGATTAATGTTGTAAATGTGTGGCATCACTATGGTGTGCGTCCAATTTTACAGAATGTATCTTTGTCCATTGAGCCAGGAGAACTTATTGCAGTGATGGGGCCTAACGGGATGGGCAAGAGTACATTATTGGGATTAGTAGCAGGTGTATTGTCCCCTATCAAAGGCTACGTTGAAATTGATGGTTTGAAGAGACGCAACTCAATTGAAGAAGAGACAGAGATAAGAAAAAAAGTTTTTTACCTGCCGGATAATGCTTACTTGCCTTTATATGCTACGGGTAGGGAATTTCTTTTGGCTGTTGGGCGTCTTTATGAAATACTAGAGCTGCGTTTGATGGATCATGCTGATAGGCTTTTAAAAATTTTCAATCTTGATAAGCAAGGTGATTCTCCTATATCGTCCTACTCTACCGGGCAAAAGAAAAAAATAGGTATTTGTTCAGCTTTGATAACAGAGTCACCAATAATGGTATTGGACGAGCCTTTTTCCGGTGGGTTAGATACCGCAGCCTTATTAGCTCTGAGCAAGATATTAAAGCAGTTAGCAGATAGAAAAGATGTTACGGTTTTGATGGCAGTTCCTGTGCCGGAATTGGTTGAGCCTCTCGCGCACAAAATCGCAATTGTTGCAGAAGGAAAAATTATTGCCTACGATACCGCAGATGGTTTGCGAAAAACTGCAAATTGCCAAGGCTCATTAACAGAAGTCCTTGAAGCTTTAATAAATCCAGGTAACCTTGAAAATATCGAAGAGTATCTTAAGGAGGAAAAGATATGATATCTCAGGTTAAACAAATTTTACCAAGAAAGGGTTTTATTTTATTATTAGCTTTTTTTTACGTTATCATTTATTTATTTGAAGGTTTTTTTTACTATAGATTTCAGATTACAGAATTCCCTGAATTTGATCTGTTTCAGTTTACAATTTTAATTATCGCTTCAATTTTTTATGGCATATATCGTGCTGTATATTTTAATCCATACATTCGCACTAATTATAGACAATGGCTCGCTTTAACGCCGTGGAGTCCGGATAAATCTCTGCCTTTGGGCCCCCTGCATCTTATATGGGCGGATCTAATACCGATAGGTTTTCTTACAATCCTGTGTTATTTCAACGGTCCTTTTTATATTCTCTGGCCGGCGATAACATTTTTGGCAGCATATCTTTTATGTTTATGTGTTGGAATTGCTGAGGAACAGTTTTATCTAATTATAGTATTTTTATTTCTTGCCCCATTTATAATATACCCACATAAAGACCCTCGATTAACTTTTGTAGTATTGATTGCTCTCTATTTATTTTTTTACTTCACCCTAAAACAACAATTTAAAAATTTTCCGTGGAATACTGATTTCTGGAAATTTGATCTTGTCAAAACACTTAAGAAACAGGCTTTTGACAGTTTATTAATTGGTTGGCCAATGAGAAACTTTGCTCCTTCAAAAATAAACTGTGATTTTGGTTCTGGAGTCTTAATCGGCTTACTTATTACTTGGTGGCAACATATTTTTCGGTGGTGTATGCAGGACCAATACGACTTGTCATTATTAATAATATATTCAACTCTAATTTGTATTCTCAGGATGGTAATTTATATAACTGGACATCCAAGCCCTATTAGCTGGGTGGGTAGAATAAGTACATTCCGTTTTATTATTCCGAATTATGACAAGGTTTTCATTGCTCCGATTTGTATTTTCTTGGTTTGCCTCTTAATATTTTTTCTAAACCCATGGGTAAACCGGACATTGCTCTTTGAATCAGGTCTGTTTCTGATACTGCTTTTGGCTTTTACACTACCTCCAACACGTCAAAAATGGCAATTAACTGCCCCATGCAGGATAACCTCATTAGTTAAAAGACATAACAATACTCCGCCAACCAAAGATACACAGGCTTTTAAAAAAATAACATCAGGTAGTTTTTCTTTGTTTCCAAAATAAAACAAACTATTTAATCCCTATTTTCGGATAAGTTTTTGGCCTGCGAGGTTCTTTGTTATTATTTTGTAGCCGGGTGGGACGATTGCTTTGTAGATTATTGAGTTCTTATCGAGTCTCCAGCTTAGCTTTACTATTCCAGCTTTTGTTGGCACCTGGCCTATGCAGCTGCTCAGGTCGGTATCGGTGAATTTTAAAGTGACAGTTTTATTTTCGTGGTCAATTTTTTCGATGCCGAGAATATCTTTAATTAAATTACAGGCGATCTGCGATTCGAAGCCGTGGTTGCAGCTTGCGTAGTCACCGACATGTTCCCACAGAGTATTAGTTTTGTCAGCCATATAAAGCAGGTTGTCTATTATTTCGTCTTTTAATTTTTGATAGCGGCCTTGGCGGGCTTACGGTTTTGGATGCAGTTGCAAAGCGGCTTCCGAACCTGAATCTTGTCTATTTGGCTGATTCTGTACATGCGCCTTATGGGGTGCGTGACGCAGACGATATTTTGAACCTGACCCGCAAT
>JAGLTN010000164.1 GCA_023135255.1 Planctomycetota bacterium | reverse complement strand
AAGGCAGGTCAATATTTGTGAGCAATTCGCCGAGAAATATCTGGCAACCAAGGCTGGGGTTTATGAGCATATGGTTTCTGCCGATAAAGCCAAGACCTGCTCGGGCGGCTAATGCCCTTTCAGCCAACGGTGCAGAATCAACACAAATCCTGAATTTAAAATCATCGAAAAGTGTATTGATATAAAGAGCAAGCTTGCGAAGTCGGTGTTTTATAAAATCATGATAGTCGGGGTAAAGGGCATAATCGCAAATCTGCCCTGAGGATTGGTCTGTTGGTTTTTGAGGGAGGCTGTCACATTTGTAATTCAGACCTACGATAATAATTGATCTTGCGGGGGTGAATAGTTTTTGTGGATTGGTTCTCTTTTCAAAATTTCTGTGCATGTATGCCATTCCAGCGGCAAAGCCTGCATCGAGCCAATTGGAAAAATAATTTATATGCTCCGGCGAAATTGGAGATGTATCTGTTATTGCTGTCAGGTCGAAGCCTAAATCTGCTGCTTTTAGTTTTATTTTTTCTGCCAGGGACATGATTCGCATTATAACAGAAGATAAGATTATTTTCGAGATTTTAAGCAGGCTTTTATCAGGGCTGAATATATAGCATCTCGGTGCTCGATGTCTTTTGTCATAGCTTCGGGATGCCATTGTACGAACAGACCAAAACAACCATCGGTTCTTTCGAGTGCTTCTACTATGCCGTCATCGGTTTTGGCGACGGGTTTTAGATTTCGACCTATTTCTTTTACTGCCTGATGATGAGTCGAATAGACATGCGCCTGGGTAGAGTTGAGGATTTTTGCAAGATTGCTTGACGGATCAATCGTAATTTTATGAAGCTTTTCTTTGCAGCGGTGATCAACCTTTTTACCTATTTGCGATGGGATATCCTGTATCATGGTTCCGCCTGAGACGACGTTGGTAAACTGCATGCCGAGACAGATGCCAAGAACAGGTTTGCCGGCATTTAACCATTTTTTGATTAATCGGCGTTCAAAGTTATATCTTTTGTCGGCCATAATTTTTACGGTTGGATGCGGAGCTTGATTGTAAGCCGAGGGTGGAATGTCCGCCCCACCAATTAGTACAAGACCATCAAGTTTATTTATATAGGTTTCAATTGTTTCTTCATTTTCCACAGTTGGCAGGATAAGCGGGATACCATTGTTTTGTTCAACAGCTTTTATGTAATTATAGCTTAGGGAATTTGAATTATCTTTGTAGACAGAGGTTATGCCGATAAGAGGTTTTTGCCGGGAGAGGGTGTTGCAACCTGCGATAATAAAAATTAATATGAGACAAAACAGTATCGAAGTTTTTTTCATAGGACAGATTCCATAAAAAGCTTTCCTGGATTATATGAAATCCGGGCGTGTTGTCCAGTATGGATGCCATTTGAGATTCAAAAAGATTTTGCAGGATTATAGCTGTTTTCGCGGCAATGCAACCAGTTCTATTTCAAAAAGCAGATTGTCACGACAGACATCGCAGATCATTGTAACCCAGGGCCAATCCGGTTTTTCTGCCATCTGATTGAAAACCTTTTCAGCTTCAGGAGTTTTGCAATAAGCCATCACCTGAACGACTTCATCATCCGAGCAATTCATATCACGTAGCACAGCCTGTACGTTTGTTATCGTGTCTTCGATCTGCTCTTTTGGTTTTCCAATGTTTGTTGTGATACCAGCGGCATCGATCGCAGCGGTTCCTGAAACGAAAACCGTTTCGCCCGCTGGTGTTACTGCTCTCGAGGCTCTTGAGAAAGCAGAACCATATTCAAAAGCACATTGCTGTTTTCCACCAGCCTGGAGATATTCTATTTCTCGTGGTTCTATTGCGGCAGTAAGGTCCATTGAGCAGGCTCCTCCGTCATCGGGGCCGAGACCTATGCCTGTACTTGCGGGCATAGACTGGGTCGAACCTTTGCCAAGCAAACCTCTTTCAACGAAAAATTTGCTTCTAACCGCATTGAAATCATCGTACCAAGAGAGGATATCGCCGAGCCACATCCATGTTCGCGGAACACAGTGGTAATCGCCACCAAATTTTTCGAGAGCTTGTTCGGTCAGGTCAAACATTTTTCTTGCCTGATCTGAAGGGTCATCAAGCTGTGGAACAGACAAACCGGAAATTGAAAGATATTTACATTTATCGGTGCCGAAAAACCGACCAAAGAGTTTATCTTCAATATCAACAATTTCTAAGGGCTGATCGCTTATAATTGCATGAACCTGTACGCCTGCAAATGAGCCAGTCCCAGATGGTTTACAAACGAGAAAAGCAGGCAAAACACCATCATCAAGAGAGTCATACTCTTTGAGACGAATATCGTTTATTTGTCTTGTAACATCGCCGGTTGCGAAGATACGCTCCATGAATAAAGAGGCGTTTTTCTCTTTTAGAATCCGGGCGATTTTTGAGTATATCTCTTTTGCCTGATCTTCAAGCGAAAGACCGACATCAGGGGTTGCCGTTATGTAAATCTCGGTTGCAATAGCTGATTCTGCGCTATATATGTAAAATTTTGCCGCCATTTATTTTCTTACACCTAAAAAAACAATCTGCTTATCGTAAGTAAAGTGTGCATTATAACATATCGTATGGTGTTTAGGCAAGCTTAAGTACATAAATAAAGTTTTTAAGCTTTTAAAGGGGTTTATGAGTTATTAAGCTGCAAAACGACTGTAGTGTCGGCTTTTGCGTTAAAACTGCTTAAAAAGCTTGAATTTGGGAGTTTACTCACGCTCCTGCCATGCAGAGTCTTTGTCTTTTCCCGGAGTAGCCATCGTTATCGGCATATCAACAGCTATCTTTTTTGAACCTCGAACCACCCTTGCGAGCTGTTCATGAGTGTTTTTTACCGGACCTGTCACGAGCTCCGGAACGCTGAATGTCATTGTAAAACTATCATAAAAAGCGGGGTTTTTCTGGGGCAGGATAAAAGGTTTTGTTGAATTGCCCTGCTGGTCAATATATGAAAACTGCGTTACAGTAAGTCTTGGTCTGAGAGCTTTTGAACTGAAAGCGAGCCATTTGCTGTTAGCAGAGAAGCTGTGCCATGATTCGCTTTGATCACTGTTGGCGGACAGCTTTTGGGGGGTAAAAATGCCTGTTTTTTGCGCATTTTCGAGGTCTATCAGATATAAATCGCTGCTCGGTCTGTAAACGGGAAAGCAGCCATAATCGCACATGCAGAAAATTAACCAGCGACCATCGGGACTTATTCGCGGCTCAAGTGAGCTTTTTTTAGTTTTTTCAGATGAGACGATGGTTTCCGGCAGACCCCACGAATCTTTTTCAATATCGTAGCTTATTCGGACAAGATCATAACGGACCTTGTTGTAGTTATCGGGTGGTAACTTGTCATCATCATCGGACCAAAGTTTTTTTGCTGCGCAGTAATACAAATATTTACCGTCATGAGAAAATGCTGGGTATGTTTCCAGAACGTCTTTACCTGTGAAGGCAGGAATCGTTTTAATGATTTGTTTGTCGAGGTCATAATATGCCAGCATTGAATCGAGGTCGATAACGTTCCTGACTTCGTCTTCCGCGGTGTTAAAAAACTGACGGACTTTATTATACGAGAAAACAATGAGCTTTCCTGTTGGGTGCCATGTTGAGTAAGTGAATTTGGCTCCAATCTTTTTTACGACATCATCTTCAATAAGGATAGTAGAGCTTTTGTATTTGCTGCTTCTGATCGCGAGCATCATTTTGTCAGGATTATTGGAGCAGAAAGTATGACAGTTAAGACAGCCTCTTTCGAAATAATCATTATTAAGAATCAGAGAAGTTTTAAAATTAGTGAGATTTCTCTGGTTTATTGACATGTTATACCATTGACCATGAGCTGGAGGTATGTTTCGATAGACGAGGTAAGGATCTATCGGTTCAGGGGCAATCGTGTTTGTTATGGTTTTAAACTTCTGCCAGGTTTTGTTTTCACTTTGTATGTAAACATCTATGTATAATTTTTTAGCTTTGTTGGCATCAAGCAATTTGCGCCAGCGTTTGATTGGAATTATTACGTCGGGCGACTTTGAGGTCAGAGTTATCGCTGAGGCATTATCAGAATATATTTTTACATAATACTTTTTGGCTTGGTGCAGGATTGAAAAATTCATTGGCGCGATGTTTGGAGGAATTGTAATATCGGTATAGTCCGGCTTGACCGAGGGGGATTTGTCGATGGTTTCATAATCTTTGGGTTCAGATGCAATACCGGCACCTGTCAGGAACATCACTGCCGAGCAAAGAACAAGAGTTATTATTGTTGAGTATTTTATTTTTTTAGTCATGTTACTTTCCCATAATAGAGACAAGTGAAAAATAATAAACAAGATACGAATGGTTATATTCGGTTGACAACAGCTCGAATGCCCTGGTGTCGCCCTTTCGCATCAAGTTAAAATTTGCAACGATTTCATTAAAACTTTTTAGGACAGCAGGGTCTATTTTTCGGCCTTTGAGAGATGCTTTCTTTCTCATTGTGCCGGTATAGAACAAATAAGCCTGCTGATAATATTCCGGGAATGTTTTATAGTCAAAATTGTCCATCAGGTCAAAATTGCTTACTACTTTTTCGAGATTTCCACTTAACAAATACCAAGCCATCAGATATTCAAATGCTATTTTATTTTTTGGATTTTCATCAAGCAAATCAATCAGTACTTCATCATATTCAAATAACAAAAAGCCATAGTTTTTTTTCATCATAACAGAACGAAGATACTGAATGCGGGAATCGTTTTCCATGTCAGGGTCTGATTTCAGCCTCGCCAGATAATCATTTGCCCATGAACGTTCAAAAACAGTTGCTGTGAGTTGATTAAGATAAACAGTTGCAACCTGGTAATCTTTTTTAGCTAAGAAGACCGTAATAAGTCTTCTAAGCAAAACCGGACGCGAACCAAAAGCCTCGATAGACTCGGCTATTTCGTGTTCTGCTAAGTTTAAAAAGCCCAGGTCCAGATACAAATCTATTTTAGGCCAATGAATATCGATATGGTCAGGGGCACTTAGAAACATCGAATGTGGGTGTTGAGGCAGGGTGAACATTTCTGTAGTCAGCCTGTCAGTTTGGCTAAAAGCATGGTTAGCTGCGTGAGTAATATAATAATTGCTATGAGTAAAATTGCGAGCAATATCTATTACTTTTTGCCAGTTGCGATTTGAATAATAATAATCAGCGCGGAAAAATTCAGTACGTTCGGCTTTATAAAAACGAAACGATATGAGTGCAAATATAATTATCCATAATAAAGAAACAAGGAAATATTTTAAAGTAACTTTTTGGTTGAGCAGCGATAATATTTTTTCTCTTGCTGTAAGTTTTTTCTTCAGCTTTGAAGATTTGCCGGATGGTGTTTTTTTCAGGAACAAATATGGATACTTTTTTGTTAATGTCAGTTTTATTAAAACCAGACAAGCTGCCAACGGCAGGGATAAGTATAGAATATAAGCTGGTATCAGATTTGTTTTATTAGCCGAGACAGCAACCGTTTTCCAGTAAAAAGGTGTAAGACAGCAGTAGGCATTATGGAGATTTTCTTTGAAGATCAAATATCCAATCAAATAAGGTGTCAGTGCTGCGATAGCGGAGTATGACAGAGCAATTTTTAATCGACCTTTAGCAATTAAATATGTAAATGCAACAAAAGCAAAAATATAAAAGCTGCCACCTGCTGCTATATATAAAAAAGAGGATAGAACTATCAGGAAAATAAAATCTGCAATGAAGTTTTTTATTGAAAGCCTGAGAAAGACAGATGTTGCAACCAATACTACCATCATGGCTACGACAAAATCAAACTGATATTGATATAAGGCAAATGTGATTGCCACAAAAATAACGGAGCTAAAACGCAGAAAGTCAAATTTTCCAAGATCAAGGCGATGGAGGATATTGACAGTCAAACCGGCGTTTATCCAGCAAACGAGTGATACCACAGCAGAGCCAAGCCAGGAATAATAAAACATCTGAGAAAGAAATGAAGATACATAGCCTGCCAGACCAGCTGGGTTTACAAGAAAAGCCTGGAAATATGACCTGGCACACAGGAAAGTTGGAAAATTGACTATTCTGCCCGCGCCATGGTATATGAGTTTGATATCGACCAAAAGCCAAAGGTAAAGCCAGAGCGCTGCGAAAACCATGATGTCACGGGCTATCGCTCTATAAATTAAATTTGTTTTAGGCAGCTTATTCATTTTTTATCGACATCATTTTTGCATAATAGAAGGTAAAGAAATAAAATAGAAAATATATGTATCACTGTATTTTTCAGATAATGTATCAAGGGCTTTTTCATCTCCCATACGCAACATGTTGAAGTACCCAATAGCTTCTCTGGATGTTTTTAATACAGCTGGATCTATCTTGTAGCCTTTAAGTGATGCTTTTTGCCCCATTGCCATGGTGTGGAGTAAATACGCCTGCTGGTAATATTTGGGAAGTTTTTCATAGCCTAAGGTGTTCATTATATCAAAGCGGGCCACTACTTTTTCTATTCTTCCGGAGAGCAGATACCATGTCATCAAATACTCGAATGCCATTTTATTTTCAGGATTTTTTTGCAGGAGACCTTTAAGAACGTCATTGATCGGAAAAACCGAAAAACCATGATTATAGCTTGGCATATTCTTCCGAAGGGACTGAATTCTCTGATCATTTTTCAAATCAGGATCAGTTTTAAGGCGCTCGATATAATCATCAGCCCATTTGTGTTCAAAAATAGTTTTTGAGAGTTGATTGAGATAAGCATTTGCAGTTGCATAATTACGTTTAGCCAATAAAGAGATAATCATATTTTTCAAAAGGTAAGGCCGAGAGCCAAATTTTTCGAGGGATTCAGCTACTTCATGTTCAACGTAATTTACAAAACCTAAATCCATTAACAAACTTATTTTTGGCCAGTGTATAGATATGTGACTTTTTTCGCTCAGGAATAATGCGAACGGATGCTGCGGAAATGCAAACATATCTTCACCAAGTCGGCCTTGATGGTAAAGCGCCTGGTTAAGCGAATTAACAATATAATAGCTTCCTGTGGGAAATCGCTCAGCTGAGGAAATAACTTTTTTCCAGTTTCGTTGGGCCAGATAATAATCAACCTGGAAGAGAATTTTTCGCGAACTGTCGAAAACGAAAAAATATACACCAGCAAATAAGATCAGCCCAAAAGCTATTTGTAGAATTGGCTTTAAAACAGGTGAACGTTTGAACAGCAAAACAGTTTTGGCTTTCAAGGCAGCAAATTTGGGAAAATGTTTTTTCTCTGCGGCAGCATTTGATAACTTGTTATTTACCAAAATATAGATGTAGTAACCAGCTATTATCGCAGGCAGCCAAAAGTACAAAATGTACATCCAAACCAGGGACATCGGCTTAGGTTCTATTGTGGTGACTTTCCAGGAGAAAGGCATCAGCTCGGTGTAGACATTGTTCAGGCTGCCTTTAAAGCAAATAACCCCAATAAGATAAGGAATCAACAATGCTGATACAACGAAAATTATCGTAACTGAGAAGTTGTATGAATTTAAGAGTCTATAAAACAAAACTAACAAGGCGAAAACCAGAATCGCCGGCCCTGCTATCACATACAAAAAAACCGACAGCAATAATAGCACCATTAAATCCAAAAACAAATTTTTAATTTTGAGGCTGAAATAAAGACTTACAAAAGCCAGGACAACCATCATAACAATGAAAAACGGAAAACGGTATGTGTACTGAGAAAATGTCACTACAGCTATTAAAGCTGGCAGAAAACGTAAAAAGCTTAACCTGGTCAAATCGACTTTGGTTAGTATATTCCGGATAAATACCGCGCTTAGCCAGACTACTATGGTTATTGCTGCTGCGCCAAGGGGACTGAAGTAAAACATCTGAGAGACAAATGCGTTGGCATATTCAAGCAAACCAGCAGGATATGACAGGTGAGAAAAAAAGAACTGCGAGGTTTTGAAAAAACAAGGGAAATCTAATATACGCCCTGCTCCGTGGTAGATCAGTTTGATATCAACAATAAACCACAAATATAACCAAATGGCTGAGAATATTGCAACGTTACGCAACAGATATTTATATAGTTGTTTTTGTGGCTGATTTTCCATTTATCTCAAACTCAAAAGTAAAAAACTTAGAACAGCACTGCTTCCATGCAGTAGAATCCTTACTCATATTACAGATAGATAAGTGATATTTCAATCAGATTATTCCTGTGAAATATATTCGGCACCACCCGCCGACGGTACGCCCAGAGTTGCCATTGTCACCGGCATATTGACTTTGATTTCCTTGCTGGATCTGACAACTTTCGCAAGGCCTTCTCCTGTTACGGCTATGGGAGATTTTATCAGAGCTGGCAGTGAAAAAGTACGCAAAGTCCGGTCAAAATATTCGGGATCTTTTTGGGGCAGCAAAAATGGCTTGTGAGCAATTCCGGTATCTGGTTCGAACGATGAGATATATGGCCTGGTAAATATGGAGTCTCTTCTTTTGCTCGAAAAGACAATCCATTTGCTGTTGCTCGAAAAGCTGTGATACGATTCGCTTACATCGCTGTTTATGTCGAGTTTTTTGTATTTATATTGACCATTGCTGTCCGGGATGAGGTCTACAACGTAGAGATCACTTGTGGGTCTAAAGGCTGGGAAGCACCCATAGTCGGCCATGCAAACCAGCGCCCATCGACCATCGGGGCTTATTCTTGGCAGCAGGACGGTTTTGTTTATATCCTCGCCTTTGATTATTGTCTCGACCTGGCCCCAGGTATCGGTTTCGATATCATAGCTTATGCGGGTAAGGTCATATTTCAGCTCATCAAACTTATCAGGCGGCACCATTTGCTCTTCATTTTTCCAAAGCATCGGAGCTGAAGAGAAATAAAGATATTTACCATCCGGCGACCATGTCGGATATGTTTCCTGACGATCCGGGCTTGAAATTTTTGGAGAAGTTTTTACGGTTTTTTTATCAACCAGGTAATAAGCAAGCATTGAATCGCGGTCAAAGGCATCCCGAACTTCATTTTTCGTTCCATAGAAAAACTGACGCACTTCATTTACTGAAAAGGACAGCAGCCTGCCGGACGGATGCCAGGATGTGTATGTGAACTTTGTTCCGATCTTTTGGGCTTTACCATCTTTTATCAAAAGAGCCTTGTTACCGAAGTGATCACTTCTATAACTGATGATGACATTTTTGGTTTCATTGTTGCAGAAGGTGTGACAATTTACACAACCGTTACGGTGGTTCGTCCCTTCGAGCACCGGTACTTCATTATACGAAGTAAGGTCGCGCTGATATATACCGACTTTGCCGCGCATACGATAATGTGTAGGACGCATTCTCCTGTACACTATATACGGGTCGATGGGGTCATTGGCTATTTTGTTTTTTATCGTGTTGAACTTTTGCCAACTGTCTTTGTTTTTGGTGTAAATATCTATCGACAGCTCGGAGTTTTTGTTTTCGTCAAGAAGCCTTCGCCATTTTTCAGGTGGTATAATAATCGCGGGATCTTCGGCTGTTATTTCTATTTTTGGGCCTATGGATGAAAATATTTTCACATGATAAAGGTCTGCCTGTTCCTTTATGATAAAATTCGCAGGAGCTATGTTGGGCGGAAAAACAACATCAGCATAATCGGGGCTTATTTGAGGCTGACTGGATATTGTGTCAAAAGCGTCAATTTTCGGCGTTGGTTGAGGTCTGTACCCAAGAGCAACCACGCCGACTAAAGCCAGTATTAATAATAACAAAATCAGTAAATATTTTTTTCTCATCTTAAGCTCTGGTTATTGAACATAAGTTAAATAGAAGAAATATGTGCTTTTATATTTCTTAAACAATTCAGGATAAGCAGATTGTTTATTTCCAAAATTTCGTTTCATAACAACATCAAAATCACTAAATATCTGGATTGTACGCTGGCTTATCTGATAATCTTTCGGATTTATTTTTTTACCGACAGCTTTTGATGCGAGGATGGCCTGCTGCCAGAGAGGCGGTATTGTTTCATAATCAAAATTACTCATTTTCGGCAGGAAACCAACAAAAGAATCAAAATCCTTCGCAACAAGGCTCCAGGCCATCAGGTACTCGTAAGCCATCTTATTTTTCGGATCTGCATCCAGCAGGTATACGAAAACCTGTGGGTCCTTTAAAATTCCGAGGTAAGTTTTCCTGAGCAGTGCAGATTTTTTTTGCTGAATGAATGGAGCATCCGCAAAAGTCGGATCAGCGTTTAATTTATCAATGTATTCTTTTGCCCAGTCTGAGTAAAAAACCGTGTTACTAAGTGCATTGAGATAAGCACGGGCAGCGGGGACATTGCCTTTTATGATGTTGATCAGGGCCATCGATTTTAACATGAAAGGCCTTTCCCCAACCATATCAATATCAACAGCAAGACAGTGCTCAGCACTATTCATAAGCCCCAGATCGAAAAACACATCGACTTTTCTATAGTAAACTTTTTTATACTGCTCTGAGTTCAGCAAAAACGAATCCGGATGCTGAATATACTCGAATAAGTCATAACCTAACCGACCACTGTGGTAAAGAGCACGATTGACAACGTTATTAATGAAATAATTGCTCCGATCATATTTCGAAGCTGTCTCAAGCACCTCTGGCCACATTTCATGGTGGCTGTAATAGCTGGTAAGCAGAATGATTTTTATATTTCTTTCATGAAATGGTAAAACCACCGCAGCACTAATCAGCAGCAGAATACAACTGCCGATAGCTTGAGACAAAGCTGGATGTTTTAAGTGCCATTTCAAAGGCTGAGGTTGTTGATTTTTTTTCTTTTTACTAGGGACATATTGCGGCCTGAGTGTTAAAAGTTTAGTCAGACTGGCTAATAACAGAACAAAAGGAATCGCAAAGTAAACCACATACAACAGGATAAGCAGTTCATCTCGCAATTCTGCCTGAACTATTTTCCATGAGAATGGCATGAGGTTTGTATATGCGTCAACTATCGTGACATTACTATAAACAAATGTAAATATAACGTAAGGCAGCAAAGCCAACACTGCGACATATACCGCTAAAAGCTTATATTTTTGCCTGTAGAAAAGCTCATAAAGAAAACATAATAACGCAAACACTAACAAACCGCTGCCGGCAGCAGCATATACGATCGCTGACAAAACAATAAATATGAGCCAGTCAGCTGCAGGAGATTTTTTAACAGCGTAAAGGTATATGGTAAAAGCAACCAAAGCCGTCAGAAGAACCAACATAAAAACGAGATAGTGAGTGTAAAGAGCATATAAAAAAGCTATCGCCAGTACAGGAACAAAACGTGCAAGTCTTAATTTTTTGATGTTCATTTTTTTAAATATGACATCAGCAAAAAACGCAACACTGGCACAGACAACAGTCACTACCAACGCACCGCAGATGGAATAATAGAACAACTGAGAGACAAAAGCATTGGCGTATTCGATAAGACCGCCGGGATAGAGAAATTCTTTGAAAAAATCGATAGTAAGGAAAAATTCAGGAAAATTCAGGATAGAGGCATCATTGAAGTAAATAAGCTTCATATCGACAATAAGCCAAAGGAACAGAAAAAACACAGCCCAAAAGGCAATATCGCTGAGTAATCTTAAAAAACTATTCCCGTTTTTTACCTTTACTCTTTTCATCATATTATTTTACAAGATTTAACTTTTCATAAAAAGCTTTTTTTGCGATATTATTGCCTTATAGTGAAATAATTATACAATAGATTTTCAGAGGTTTTTGTTATGTCAGAAGAAATTATTGGTTTGATAGGCGGTTCAGGGTTAGGAGACAGGATAGAGAAACATTTGTCTAATGAGGAAATGGTTGAAGTTCAAACGCCCTTTGGCAAATGCAGCGGCCCAATCATGACTGGTAAAATGGGAAATAAAAAAATCGCGTTTATTAACCGTCATGGGCGGGGACATAAGATATCCCCTTCAGATGTGCCTTATGCCGCTAATATATTCGCCTTGAAAAACCTTGGGGTCCATACCGTTATCGCAACAGCAGCAGTTGGATCCCTGCAGGAAGAGATATCACCTAAGGATCTGGTACTGGTAGATCAATTTATAGACAAGACTTATAAAAGACAAAGCAGCTTTTTTGAGGGCATCGCAGCGGTACATTGCGAAATGGCTCAGCCCGTTTGCAGGAGACTTCGGCAAAAGCTCCTTGAAGCAGCAGGGAAAGTCGGCGTTAAAACTCACGAAAAAGGAACTTATGTCTGCATGGAAGGCCCGCAATTTTCAACAAGGGGTGAATCATTGATGCACAGACAATGGGGAGGTGACCTTATTGGTATGACAGCAATGCCCGAAGCCAAGCTCGCAAGAGAAGCTCAAATGTGTTATGCTATGATAGCTTTGGCAAGTGACTATGACTGCTGGCGAGAGCACGAGGCCAACAAAGATAAGCAAACGCTGCTGAAAGAGATTATAGGTAATCTTAATGAAGCAACAAACAATGCTATCAACCTCATAGAAGCAGCTCTTAGCATTGAAGGCGATATAAATGAAGAAAAATGTCATTGCAGAAGCAGCCTTGAGCTTGCAATGTGGACAGCTGACGATAGAATCAGCAAAGAAAACAAAGAAAAACTGGCTGTACTTTTTGAATAATTCAAGAAGTGCAGGCATAAAGGCCGATAATACACACGTTGACTGGTGTAAAATTTGAATTGTTATACTGCTCGCGATTGAGTTTCCCCGTTTATTCGCGGGTAAGTAATTATAAAATCAGGTTTTAGGGTTTCTATCGCGGGAATTTATTACCCTAAAGGGTATAAATATAAAATGAAATATAGAAAGGATTCAAAAATGAGAAAATTTACCTACAGGTTTCTGATTTGGACTTTAGTTTTGGTATTTGTGGCTGTCCTGGTTGGCTGTGAAGAGCAGCAGACCATGAGCCCCAAGAAAACTAAACTTGTTGCTGCTGATAATATCCAGCTTAAAAAAGATATTGCCGCCCGTGATGCGGATATCGAAAAGCAGAAAAATTTATTAGCTAACTGCGAAAAGGAAAAAGAGATACTTAATAAACGTCTTAGCGTAAAATCAGAAGGACTTATGGAAGTTCTTATGGCAGGCATGGATAAAAACGCCAAGAATCTCAGGATTGAAAATCAGGAACTGAAAAAACAAATAGAAGAGCTGGAAAAGAAACTCGCGGAAAAATAATAATAATTTAAAAAAGCAAAACAAAGGGGCTGACAATAGTTATCAGCCCCTTTTTTATTTTCACAAGCTTTAAGAATATCAATAATGAGCTTTCCTGGCAGCCTTTATTGCATTAGGCAGGTTTTCATCGGGATAATGCCTCTGGGCAGAAGCGGCTACCAGGCCTATGAACATTGGATGCGGCTCGAGCGGTCTGGAAGTCAGGCATGGATGAGCCTGTGTTCCCATAAAGAATGGATGGTCCTTTATCTCAAGTATCTGCATAATCGGATAATTCGGAGCTTTGCCGGAGAAGACCAGCCCTGCTTTTTCCAATTGCTCTATGTACCTTGGGTCCACTTCATATCTATGCCTGAAACGCATTCTGACTGTATCAGCATTATTAAACAGCTTATATGCGGTAGTATCTTTTTTTATCTCAATGTCTCTGCCGCCAAGCCTCATATTACCACCCAGGCCTTCGATCTTTTTCTGCTCAGGCAAGATATCGATAACCGCCTCGCTGCAATCAGGGACAATTTCTGTACTGTTAGCATCTTTTAGGCCACAGACATTGCGTGCAAATTCAACCACCGCCATCTGAAACCCAAGGCAAAGACCAAGATACGGAATGTTGTTTTCTCTGGCATATTTAATACATGCAATTTTCCCCTCTGTGCCTCTTGTTCCGAACCCCCCCGGTACAATTATACCATCAACACCTTCGAGGTGTTCAGAGACATTCGAATCGTCAACATCCGTCGTTTCAATCCATTTTATTTTCACATTCCAACCAAGAGCTATGCCTGCATGTTCAAGAGCATTTATAATAGACGCGTAGCTGTCTCGAACAGAAGTATATTTGCCTGTAATGCCGATAGTGACATCTCTTCTCGGGGCAGTTATTTTATCTGTAAAATCGCTCCATTTTGCCCAGGCTTTTCTTTCATTGCGAAGACTTATACGGTCTTCAATTTTTAATATGCGCAACACCTCAAAATCGAGATTGTTTTCTCTAAGCATCGATGGAATAGTATATATACTCGCGGAGTCATGCATACTGAATATGCGTTTGAAAGGCACATTGCTGTATATGCTTATTTTCTGCCGGACGGTCTCATTCACAGGGTTCTCACAGCGACATGCGATTATATCAGGCTGAATACCCATCTGGAGCAATTGTTTGATGCCGAGCTGAGCAGCTTTTGATTTTTGTTCACCGAGAGCCTTTGGTTCCAGAATGTATGTAAGTGCAACAAAACAAGAACTGTTGGGCCCCTCTTCGTAGGCCAGCTCCCTCGTTGCTTCGATGTAATAAGCATTTTCAAGGTCACCGACGGTACCTCCGATCTCAACAAAAACGATATCCGCATCGCTTTGCATCGCCAGGTTTCTAAGGCGCAGCTTAACTTCGCCGGTAACATGCGGGATCATCTGAACATCCCTGCCGAGATAGTCGCCGTGGCGCTCCTTGTGCAAAATTGAGCTGAATATCTGCCCACTCGTGGCAAAATTCGCTTTGCTTAAATCCTGATTGAGCATCCGCTCGTATGTGCCCAGGTCCATGTCGCATTCCA
>JAGLTN010000163.1 GCA_023135255.1 Planctomycetota bacterium | reverse complement strand
GGTAAATACAAACGACCTGAAATAACTCGCTGACAACTGGCTGGTCGATAATCCCGCTTTCGACGTAACACCAGGCTCAGGAGATGGCATCATCAACCTCCTGGACTTCGCCAGACTGACCAACGAATGGCTCGATTTGCCCTGACATTACTATTTAGCATAAAACAAAAATGGGCTCCGAATTATTTCCAGAGCCCTTTTTTATTAACAACATTTCAACAACAACCAGTCGCTATTTTGACCTGTCCGGAAATTCTGGTTGAGCCGGAAACTTAACAGGCTTTTTCTTAAGCTCTTTCAATATCACCTCAATAGCCTTGTTAAGCTGCTGGTCGCAACCTTTGGCCAGCATGTGAGGCTCATTATCCAGGTCATAATCCGGATCAACACCATAGCCCTCGATCCCCCACTTGCCGTCAGTACCCCAGAAAGCAAATGTAGGTGCAGCGATAAATCCGCCATCAATTGGCTTGGGGTTGTCACTATAACCAATGAGTCCGCCCCATGTTCGTTTACCGATCAAAGGCCCCAAACCTGCTTTCTTAAAGTAATACGGAAAAGCGTCACCCCCCGAGCCGGACCAGCCATTCATAAGCATAACCTTAGGCCCAATATGGGAAACATAAGGCGTCTGCCATGTATCACAATCTCTGCGAGTCCAGAAATTATATAAAGGCCTGTTCATAAGTTCAATGAAACGATCAGGAATTTGTCCGCCACTGTTGAATCGCTCATCTATTATCAATCCCTGTTTCGTTCTCTGCGGCACAAACTGCCTGAACAGTTCACTTTGCCCATCAAGACCTGTACTTGGGACATAGATGTACCCTACCCTGCCGTCAGTTGCTAACTCAACTTTCTTGCGGTTTTCTTCTATCCATGCAAGATTCCTAAGCCCATATTCGCTTGACATTGGTTTGACTACAATCTCATTGGTATCGCTGATATCTTCAGCCTTTCCAATAGTCAAGCTCACAACTTCATCCGCCAAACCCTGAAAAGTTGCCCACGGATCTTTACTAATATCAACATCAAGCCCGTTAACTTTAAGCAGATAATCCCCTTGCTTTACATCAACACCAGGCTTATCTAATGGCGACCTGCCTTGGCTTTCCCAAACAGATGGTCTGTATATCCTGCTTATCCTGTAAGCCTTTTTCTCTTTGTCAAGTTCGTAATCACAACCTAACAACCCAACAGATATAGTCTGTCCCCAGTCGATGTCACCACCGCCGACATAAGCATGTGACGCATTAAGCTCACCAAACATCTCACCCATTACATAGTTAAGGTCCTGACGGTCCACCACATAATCAAGCAACTGGCCATACCAGTCTCTAACAGCCTCCCAGTCAACGCCATGCATACCCGGATCATAGAAATAGTCTCTCTGTATCCTCCACGCTTCAACAAAAATCTGCCGCCATTCTTCTCTCGGCTCTATCCATACTTTCATCTTCTCCGTTGCTATCTTGTCATCGCCTACTTTTTTACCCTCAGCAAGATCGATAATCCCGTAAGTCGATTTGCTTTTATAAATAACCTTCTTACCGTCCGCTGACAGACTGTAATCGTTTATTCCGTCAATTACAGTTTTACTCTCCCGTTCTTTAAGGTCGTAATAACGTAAACTGCCTTTTGCAGCACCTGATTTGGCAACACCAGCAGCAGGGTTTTTCTGATAAACAACTTTGCCTTCCACTGTCGCAAGCATACCAAAATTACCAGCCTCTATCGGCAGCTTAACCATTCTCTGCTCAAACCCATCAAAATCAATTTCAACCGAGTTAGCATCTTCTTCTTTCTCATCTTCTTCGCCATCACAATCTTTGTCACTATCGCTGTCTTTCTCATCATCGCTGTCCTTGTCATCGTCCTCTTTTTTCTTGTCAGAATCTTTCTTATCCTGAGAAGGCTCTTCCTCATCACTTCTCGGCCTAAGCAGAGACTCTATATCTTTCCGCAACGTAACGGCATATATACCGGTAGAGTTCGGATACACCCATGTCGCATCCATGTCACTATACACCGCCCTGAAGGTTCTGTTGGAATAGAAGAAAAGGTATTTCCCCTCAGTATCAAACACAGGATACGAATCATCATAGAAGCCGCTTGTCACTTTATGAATTCCCTCAGATTCGCTGTCATATATCATAATAGCGTTTTGCTTTGTATCCTGATACTTTGAATATGCCAACCATTTACCGTCAGACGACCATGAATACGAAGGCTTAGTAGAGGACTCATCGTAATACAGCAAATCAACCTTATCCACAAACGTCATCGCCTTATCCGCAACATCAACAATGTATATTCGTCCACTCTTATCAATGAAAGCAATCTTGCTGCTGTCAGGCGACCACACAGGATTATATCTAAAAGCATCCGACCCCGTCGTAATCTGTTGAGCTTTTGTTTTGCCGTCAGCTGCCAAAACATACAATTCGTATTCTCCGCTCTTATCAGAAAAATATGTAATGCTATTGCTGTCAGGCGACCATACCGGAAATCTCTCCGCCGCCCCTGAAGTATTAGTAAGGTTTCTCACGCTGCCGTACTTTTGAGGCACGGTAAATATTTCACCTCGCGCTTCAAACAACGCTCTCTTGCCGGTAGGTGACAATTTGAAATGAAGAATATTCTTCGAAGCATCTTTAAGCGATTTCCTCGCCTTAGGCAAATCCGCGGGAACCTTTATCTCAAGAGCCTTTGCCTGCTCTGTCGCCAGATCAAGCAGGTAAAGTTTTCCGCCATTCTCGAAAACTATATCAGCAGGCCCTAAGCTTGGCCATTTCACATCGAAGTCTTTAAATTTGGTTATCTGTCTGACTTTTTTATTCTTAATATTAAGAGCCCAGATATTAAGCCTTTTGTGTTTGTCACGGTCTGAAAGAAAATAAACCGTATCGCCATGCCACATAGGTACTGCGTCCGTACCGTCAAAGTCTGTTATTTTTTCTGAAACTTCTTTTTCAAAATCATATAACCAAAGATCGCTTGCCATCCCACCCCGATAGCGTTTCCAGTTCCGAAACTCTCGTGAGATTATTTGAAAGACCATTTTACTTGCATCTGCATTAAAACTCGCCAATTCGCCATAAGGCAGCTTAATTTTTTCAGCCAAGCCCCCCTCAACAGATTGTTTATAAAACTGATTGAACCGGGTCCTTGCGCTTTGCATCGTTGAGCGGTACAAAATATTCTTCCCATCCGGATACCAGTCCACAACAATATCGCCCGAGCTGTGATGGGTAAGCCTTACAGGCGAGCCTCCTTTGGAATTCATTGTATATACATCCGTGTTGCCGTCATAATTGCCGCTGAAAACAATTGTCTGACCATCAGGAGAAAATTTCGGGAACTGCTCCCTCGCTGGCGAAGAGGTTAATCTCGCAGCAAGCCCGCCCTGCTTATCAACTCTCCAAAGATCACCCGCATACAAAAACACTATTGCCTCTTCGCTGACATCAGGAAATCTAAGCATCCTGGCGTTGGGCATAGCGACCTCCGCAGCGATAGTTAACGAACAACAAAATAACAAAGCCAATAAGATCAATACACGTTTCATTTTAATTTTCCTCATTAATAGTCTCATAAAAACATCTAAACAATAACCTTACCGGCCTTTCAAAACCCGCAAGAACAAAACACAACTAAAATCGTAAATTTTAGTGAGAGCCCATGCCTGCCTCGGTAAGCTTTCGATTACAAAACGCGGGCTTAATAGGAATAGGGACATTGCTATTCAAACCTGAGCTGATTTTTTATTCCGAAAAAGCTGGGCTCTGATTTTTGATTTTCCTTAATCATTATTCATCTTAGCGGTTGAAATACGATACAACCAATATCCGATACCTATCAGCAAAAATATCCCAAGCCAAGGCCCCAGGGGATTATCCATAATAGCTAATACGTCAGGCCTGCCCGTTATCACTATCGGAACCGCCAGCAGAATACCAACTAATGCCTCGCCCGTGATCAACCCCGAAGCAAGCAGCAATCCCTTTCTCTGACCATCCTCCGAATGCTGTGAAGACAGCTTCTTCTTACTCTGGTAACTCTTAACAAGATAATTAATTATCCCGCCCGCGAAGATCGGTACAGACAATTCAAAAGGCAGATATATTCCTATCGCGACAGCAAGTATAGGCACACGGAAAGAACTTTTCCTATGCTGAAGATATTCATCTATCGCCACAACCACAACCGCCGCTGCGATTCCGATCCAGACAAACACCCAGGGCAGATCACCTGTGAACACTCCCTTTGCCACAGAAGCCATCAAATTTGCCTGCGCTGCTATCAATGGATTCGCCTGCGCAGAACTGTGTCCCGCAAAACCATATGCCCTAAACAAAAGCATCAAAATCGGAGCCATCACCAAAGCCGCAGATACTGTCCCCACCATCTGCATTACCTGCTGTTTCCATGGCGTAGCTCTTAGAATATAACCCGCCTTCAGGTCCTGCATATTATCTCCCGCAATCGCAGCTGCGCAACATACAACAGAGCCGATGATAATCGCTGCCGGTGGTCCGTTCTTGGCATCTTTGCCCATCAAAAGCAAAAGCAATAAAGCCGAAACCAAAACCGTAGCGATAGTCACTCCTGATATCGGGTTGTTTGAAGAGCCAACGATACCAGCCATATACCCCGCCACTGCCGAAAACAAAAAACCCGTAAACAGCATGATTACTGCCATCGTAACCGAGACAGCCACATCACCAACAAATATCTGATAAACAAGGAACAAAGGCACAACCGAAGCCACTATCAAAGCTATGATCCATTTCATCGGGATATCTTTCTCCGCCGGATCGATGTCAACTTTGCCGTCTTTTAGTTTGCTGTAAGCTTTAAGCCCGCTGGTCACACCTGAAAATATCGAACCTCTCAGCTTCACTATCGTCCACAGACCACCAATGAGCATCCCACCAACACCTATATAACGTGTTTTCGTCGACCATATCTGGTGAGCCCAATCTATCGCGGAAATTTCTTTGCCGTCAACCAAAGGGCAACTCTCGAAAGCCGCACAAATAGGAACCGCGACAAGCCAGTTGGCTGCCCCGCCGAGAAAGATAAGAACAGCTATATTAATGCCCACGATATAACCGACTGATAAAAGTGCCGGACTCAGGTTCGAACCGAAATACGCAATGCTGCCCTTAACAACACTCGCCGCTTCAACTGCTTCCGACCATATCCGAAAACCCGAAGCGCCAAGCTTGAAAAGACCGCCCGCGATAGCAGCCTGGGCAATATATTTCACACCCCCGCCCCCTTTTTGTCCCGACTTAAGAACTTCCGCCGTCGCTATCCCTTCCGGGAATTTCAGTTTACTCTCGACTATCAATGCACGCCTTAAGGGGATGGTAAATAATACTCCTAAAAGCCCGCCAAAACCCGCGATAATTGTCACCCAGAAATAATTAAACTCCTCCCAGTAACCCATTATCACCAAAGCTGGTAAAGTAAAAATAACCCCCGCAGCAAGAGATTCACCCGCAGAAGCCGCCGTCTGCACAATATTATTTTCAAGAATATTGCTTCTTCTGAAAAGCCTCAACACTCCCATCGAAACAACAGCCGCCGGTATCGAAGCCGAAACCGTCATCCCTGCAAAAAGCCCCAGATAAGCATTGGCAGCTGCAAGTATAACCGAAAGCAAAATACCCAGGCCCACCGCTTTGATTGTTATTTCAGGCAAAGATTTGTTATTAGAATCCATTCATATCCTCTAAAAAATCTATTTTAAACTTAATTTTCCAAGGTCACTTTCAAAATTGCTAAGGATATTTTCCAGGCATTTGTCATAACCGCCAACAATATCCTCAGGCCTTGCCGCCGAAACTTCAATTTTCTCTTTATAGTCTTTACTAAACACTATCACAGGTTTATCTTCTGTTTCCTTGATAAGAAAAAACCTTATCTGCATAACCGCAAAAGCCAAATCACCTTGGGCAAAGTCACCATACAAATTTATAATGTTTCCTTCAAGAATATAATCAGCGGATGCTATGCTTGAAATATTGAGCACATTTTTAAAAAGCCCTGATCTTTCAAGCCAATTTCGGCATTGCTGGGTTATCAGTATCTCCGGGCTGATAATAAAACGGTTATAATAATCTGATTCATAATCGTTGTCCGCCTTTTTATAAATAAAACCGGAGCTGTCAAAAGGCGAAGCCATCTTAAATGTTTTAACGCAGATATTTCCGCCAATAGTGTCAGCCTTTAGCGTTGCCCTGTCTGCTTCAAACATAAAATAACGCATCGCATCCGATGATCTGTCGCCGCCGCAGCCCGTAAACAAAGGCAATACAAACATCATAATTGTAAATAAAGATAATGGTATTAGCTTTTTCATTTCTTATAAACCTCCGATTTTGAAGGCGGCTTCGAAAAAACCGCTTTTGATGGATGAACTTTTAAGTCCTGTACCAATTCTTTGAGCATTACAGAAGCTACCTTAATATTGCTGATGATCTCAGCAATATCTGGTTTTCCTGTAGTGATCAGACCGTCAATATTTGAAATGGTTTTATCGAGTCGACCTATTGCTTGTTTTATCGTAGAGCCACCGGGCTTTGCACCAGCTACGCCTATTAATTTTCTGATATCGGAATTAGTCTGACGGATTTCAGCAAAAAACTCCCTGACCTGCTCGCTTAACTGCGGAATGTTCGCATCCTTAACATTTGTATTTAAAGTAATAATAAGCTCTTCAGTATTTTTGATAAGCCCCTCAAAATCCATATTTGAAAGCCTGCGAAAAGCATTCTCCGCAGACTCAATAAAAGTGCTGAGCAGACTCGGCGCCGAAGGCAGATAGAAATTTTCAGGTTCCCAGACGAGCTTCATCGGCGGATATTGATTTGGGTCAACAAAATCTGTCTCAAGCCACGCAACCCCCGTCAATGCCTGTGAAGTTAATCTTATTCTGAAATCATGCTCCCGCAAACCGGTAAGAAACTTTACAGCATCCTGATGGTCTTTATCTTTTAGAAAAGCATTGTTTATAGACATGATGACCATAACATATCCGCTGTAATCAACGCTATATCTGATTGTATTATCGATCTCATATTCATCCACGACAAACGTTATCTTTTGAACCTGTCCGATCTTGACACCTCGATGTTTTACAGGCGAGCCGATATCCAGGCCTTGAACGGATTCGTCAAGATATGTTTCAAAATATATCTTTTCCTGAAAAAAATTGCCGCTGCCAAATATTATCACACACGTCACTATCAAAGCTACAGATGCAATAACGAACAGACCTATTTTAAAATAATTCGCTTTTGTCGCCATTTTACCGATCCATTAAAATTTCAATTTTATTGCTCCAATGAAGGCTTCCTGTGGAAAAACTGCTGTACGAACGCATTGTCATTGCTTTGTTTAAGCTCGGCAGGACTGCCATGGGCAATTATCTTTTTCGTATTTTTATCAAGCATTATAACTCTGTCGGCAACCGCAAAGATACTTGCCAGTTCATGAGTCACAATTACAAAAGTTATATTAAGGCTCCTGGACAAATCTATTATCGACTCATCAAGCTGCGCCGAGGTGATCGGGTCAAGACCAGCAGAAGGCTCATCGAGAAAAATAATATCCGGATCCAGCGTCATCGCTCTTGCGATAGCAACCCTTTTTACCATCCCGCCGCTAAGCTCAGCAGGCATTAATTCGCCGCAGCCTTCAAGACCCACAAGTTTCAGCTTCATATCACAGACTGTATCTATGATATTCAAAGGCAAAGTTGTAAATTCCTGCAGAACAAGCCTGAGATTTTCTCTCACCGTCATCGATCCGAAAAGAGCACCGCTTTGATAAGTAACACCGAATTTCTGCAGCAGCTGCCTTTTTTGCTTGGAATTTGCTGAGACTATGTTAATGCCATCGATTGTTATTTCACCCGCCATAGGTTCGTAAAGGCCTATCATATGCTTCAGCAATGTGCTTTTGCCGCAACCTGAACCCCCTAAAATAACAAAAACCTCACCTGCAAAGACATCAAAAGATATATCATCAAGGACAATATTATCCTGATAACCAGCGGTCAGGTTTCTGACTTCTATTATCGGAGTTCTCTTTTCTGCCATAATTTAAATATCCAGAAAATAATAAATAACCGCAAAAACACCTTCCGCTATCACAGTTAAAACGATCCCGCTTACCACTGCTCTCGTTGTCGAAATACCCACTGCCTGAGAACCTTGTTTAGTCTGAAAACCTCTGAGACAACCAATCGCCGAGATCAAAACACCAAAGACTGCCGCTTTTACAAAACCACCAATAAAGCCCGGCATATCCGCCGCCGAGACCACACGATCATAGAAAGTTATCAGGGGAAACCCCATAACCAGCATTACAATACCAGCGCCTATCAAACCAAACAGCGAAGTAAAAATACTAAGCAGCGGAAGCACAAAAAAACCCGCTATCACGCGAGGCACCGCAAGGAACCTTACAGGTTCGAACCCCATAGTCTTTAATGCATCGATCTCTTCATTAATTTTCATAGTCCCCAGCTCTGCCGCAAAAGCCGAACCGCTTCTCGCAGCAAATATTATCGCTGTCATAAAAGGCCCCATCACCCGCAAAAGTGATATCGTCACCAGGTCAGCCGTATATATTTCCGCGGCAAAAAGCTTTAATGTTATCGCCGCCTGAAACGCAAGTATCAAACCAAAAAGAAAACCAATAAGCGAAACTATACCAAAAGCATTCACACCGGCAAGCTCAGCTATTACAAAAGTATCTTTCAATCGCAATCTTCTCGGCTTTAAAAGTATTGAGCCAAAGGCACTGGTAAGTTCGCCCGTAAAGCTGACAAAATCAAATGTCTCCTCAACAAGTAAACAAGCACCCCTGCCTGTGCTGTTTATAAAACCGGATATCGGATTAATTGTTGGTTTGGTTTTTTCACGCTGCTCTGTCTTAAGTCTTTCAAGTAACAACTTGAAATCTTCCCGCAGGTTCTGGATAATCAGCTTATATGACTTTTTTTGCTGCTGGGACAAAAGCCAGGAAAACAAAGCAACCCCTGCGACATCACAGTAATCAACTTCGCTTGCATCGATAACTACTTCGCCGGGAGAATGCTTTTTTATTTGCCTTGTGATAGAAAAATACAGACCGCCGCTGTTATAAGAATCGACTCTGCCGCAAAGCCTCACCCGCAACTCTCGGCCAACCGATTCGAAATCAACATGTGCCCCTCTGTTATTCTCTACCCCTGAATTCATAAATTGCTGATATCTCCTTATAGCCGCAATATTAACAGATGCCTATAATCTCAATTTCCACTTAATTTATCAAGTTTTTTAATTCCAGGCTGATTTCGCTTCAAAACACCTCCTTTAGAGCATAAATAGCAAAATAATGCAAAAATAAAACTCAGGCCTTATATTGTCGATGCGTTACTAAAACGATAATAGAATCAGCTTGAAAAAGCCTTTTTTGTGATTACAGAATTTGATGTTGATATAAGGATTTTTTATATGAAGCTTGATCCAACAAAGATGAAGGACTGGCAAATTGCCTTAGAAGCTGAAAAAACCATGAAACCGATAACCCAGTTAGCTCAGGAGATCGGCATAAATCCTGATGAATTGATCCCTATCGGCAGACAGCTTGCAAAAATCGACTACCAAAAAGTTCTGCAGAGATTGCCCGAAAATAAAAATTCAAAATACATAGATGTTACTGCCATAACACCAACCCCTCTGGGTGAAGGCAAAACAACCACTG
>JAGLTN010000162.1 GCA_023135255.1 Planctomycetota bacterium | reverse complement strand
AAAACTTTTGTATTTTACATTTCTTGCCTGATGAAGCAAAACCATGCTGTATTTAAAATTCTGGGCATCTCTGACAAGCCAGCTTGCAGCTTCGACCATACCTTCAAGCAGTAAAACGCCCGGTAAGACCGGGAAAACAGGGAAATGATCCCCGAGGTATTCCTCAGCGAGGGAAACGTTTTTTACCGCTTTTATTTCTTTGCCGGCATCTAAGCTTGTTACCTTGTCTATTAGTATAAATCTCATAATCTCGGCCATTGTAATGATATTAAGCTGTTTTTCCAGCCTTTTTTAGGTTTTTTGCAAAAGCAGCGTAAAAAACATTATTTTACACAGCAAAACGTAGATGTCGGCAATATTATTGTTGCCAGAGCAGTTTTTATCCACTAAATTTATCGTATGGAAATAAGAAAAGCAAAAGTTACAGATGCTCAAGCTATTCATGAGCTTATCAATCATTATGCGGAATTTGACCGGATGCTGTTTCGGTCAGTTTCTTATATTTATGAAAATCTGCAAATTTTTAATGTAGCAGAGGAAAATGGGCAAATTGTCGGCTGTGGAGCATTGCAGATAATATGGTCAGATTTGGGGGAGATCCAGTCTTTGGCGATTGCAGAAGGGCAAAAAGGCAGGGGGATCGGCAAAGATCTGGTTAGTTATATGATTTTACAGGCGAAAGAACTCGGTTTGCCGAGAGTTTTTGCGCTTACTCTTGAGCCTGAATTTTTCGAGAAAATGGGTTTTGAGGTCGTAGATAAGGCCCAATTGCCTATGAAAGTATGGAGCGACTGCGCAAAATGCCCTAAGCAGGACCACTGCGATGAAATCGCGATGTTGAAGGTGATCTGATTTTTTTTTGCTTATCCTACCTGGCGTTTTTGGAATAGTGCGATAGCGAATAGGAGTATTCCTGTGGTGTAACTTAGTGCGTAGAAAGCACTTATGCCGATATATTTGAGAGGGATCACGCTTTCTTCGTAAATTGCATCGCTTATCCAGAATACCTGAAGGTTTGGTATTGCGAATCTGAAGCCTTGAGCGAATATTGATTGAATCCAGATATCCGTTTCAGCGAGTTTTCCGAAGACGTGGTCGCTGATCAGTCCTAATAAGAATATGCCGATGCACAGAGCAAGAGTGACGGCTATGTTGAAGCGTGTTGAAAATGCTATTGCCAATGCGACGATAATCAAAGCAGCGAGGAACAACAATAACGAACCTAAGATATCAAATCTGTTTATGCCGTTTTCAGCGGGATTGAACTTCCAGTTTTCATCCATAAAGGCAAGGAAAACAATACCTAAAGTGCCTAAAATACCAGACAACACTATCATACAGGATGAAAATTTCCAGTCGTAGCTGAAATTGAAAAAAGTGCTTAATATCAAGGCGGTAACAATAATTGCGATTCCGCAGCTTAAAGCTACCCAATCGTGGGAGTCTGAAGCGGTTTCCATGACGCCGTCACGAATGGTAATTAACAGACCAATTGTGCATATATAGTGTGCGAGCGCCACCGCAGCGGTAACGCCGAGAAATTTTGCAATTACGAATGTTGGTCTGTTTACAGGTTTGCTTAGAACTGTAATAATAGTTTTGTTTTCAATCTCTTCAGCAATGGCTCCTGAAGCTGAGAAAACAGCGATGAACAAACTTGTTAAAAAAAGCGTAGATAAGCCTATCTCTCGCAGTAGTTTACTGTCATCGCTCATAGTATACATTGTGAGATAGGGGCTTAATAGTAAAAGGATTAGCGCCGAGCCGATAATTATGGCGTATATTGGTTGCCTTATGGTTTCAGTGAAAGTATTTAGTGCTATTGTAAATAATCTTCTCATTAAAGTGGTTACTCTTATAAAATTACTAAAAAAATTAACAGTTATATCTATACGATAAAATCAAATATTGTTATAGTACAAAGCTTTGAAATTGTAAAGAAATTACACATTGAATAAATACAGTATTATTGGATAATTTGTTCATATGCCTTTAAGGGTAGTAAATGTTCGCGAATAAA
>JAGLTN010000161.1 GCA_023135255.1 Planctomycetota bacterium | reverse complement strand
AGCCATAATTTCTGTTTCATAGTAGCCAGATACTAACAAATCAACAGAACATCTGCAATAATGTTCGTCCAAACGCTTTTTATGTCTATGTTTTAAAGGAGCTTATGAAAAGTTAATTTTTGTACTGCACGCGTAACAACTTTCGGTATTGGTTTTAATGATTATTGCTCCTGTGCACCGATATCCGGAAGGCCGTTATATAACACATTGCCCCAGAAGTCATATCCGCCGTTACCGGTTATTGTTGTCCCTGCATCGATACAAGGCGAACCGCTCTGAAGCTTGAAACCGTCTGCACTACCAGCATCAGCACTTGAAGGAGGAACAGGCAGACTTACGAACAGCGGATCTGTTGTTATATAAGCTGTGTCTGGCGGATAACCTGTTACCCAGCTGTAGCTCTGGTATTTCTGAAAGTTTCCGAAAAAGCAGTTATTGCTCCATGTCATCGTCCCGCTATTCAAAAAAAGTCTGTAACGCCACCCCGTTGTTGCGTTTGAATAGAAAATATTGTTCGACCAGTAAAAGCTCGTGCCTAATTTCACCGACTGCTGCTCCTGGAAGTAAGGGGTCGATACCGCCGGGCTGATAAACACATTGTTATAAATCTGTACATTGGTACACAGTCCATTGATTTGAAGCATCGGAGAACCCGTAGTACCTCCTCCGTCATTTACACTGATGTTATAGCGAATAATAGTGTCCCTGTTGCCGGTAATACCCTGTGTGTTATCACCGCCGTTATAGACTAAAATAAACCCACCCTCATTGCTGTAGCTGTAGTTGTACTGGAAAATAGTCCCCCTGGTGTTATAGTCAGCATTGAATGATTGACCATCGTTAGTACCTTTCGTGCCGGTAACTATATTATACTGAATGATAGTATTATCAGCACTCCAGGGCCAGATAGCCGCTGCCCATTGTGTGGGAAAATAATTGTAAGTACGAACGGCAGAACTGGTAACTGTATTATACTCGACAATACAGCCGTCAGTACCAATCGGGACTATAGCATCGCCGCCAATATCTTCAAGCAGATTCCCCCTGACAACTACATTTACACTCGGATACCAGTCCCTGGTGGTCGAAGGCGATGAGGGGTTATTATCCAGTCTGCCGATATGGGTATTACCGCCTACAATACCATCTCTATCCGTAGTTTTGATATGACAGTCCTCAATCAATATCCCGTCAAACTTCGTAGGTACCGCATCTCCGCCGCAGAACCAGCTTATGCCTGAACCGCCGCCGTCTTCTTTTGCTATCAAACCGTTAACGCTATGAACGTATAGATTCTTCAGATGTATATGTTTCATTGTTCCAAAATCTGCTGCATTAATTCTGGCACCAGTTCTCCATGCACCTCTTGTTGCCCCAAGATTGGTTATTTGCAGATTATTGACTTCCCAGTATTCAACATTGGATATATAAAGTGTTGAATCGACAGTTCCATTGCCGTCAAACCGAGGCTTATTATTTTCATCTGATATGTCACCGTAGGCATCTATAATGATCGGAGATCCGATTACACCAGAACCTTTTGGCTGCATTGAGCCGTTCCACTGACTACCAGTTTTAAAATAAATCCTGTCGCCGGGCAAAAATGTCGTGCTGTTAAATTTGCTCAGAGACATCCACGCCTGCTGCGGACTCTCGCCTGTGTAACTATCATTGCCTCCAACGCTGTCAAAATAATACGCTAAGCCTGAAAAATTATTTGCCCAGATCGCGTAATCGAACATATTACAATTACCGTCGCCGTCGCCATCTGCTATAACGCCGCTATCAGCCAGCCAGTCAACTGTAAGCCATCTGAGATCTTCATAACCAACCGCGTCATCATCGTCAAAATCTCCGCCTTTGCAGGTTGTAAATTCCCAGATCATACCTTTCGTAACTTCCGCATCAGCTATAGAATCAACTCGCCAGTAATAAATAGTTTTATCTTCAAAACCTCCTGCCAGGATTATACTGTTTGTATCTGTATATCCCTGATAAATACCACCTGAAGCTATAGTAGCATTATCAACAGCTGTCGAATGGGTTCCAAGATAAACATCGTATCCCGTTACTCCCGCTGTAGCTTCCCACGATAGTTTTGGATGAAGGCCTACATTGACAGCTCCATTTGCAGGAACAGGATTAACTGCTATCCGAGGATTAAAAAGAGCTTCAACTTCAAACCCGGTTAAAGCACGATCATAAATCCTGACATCATCAATCGCCCCGCGGAAATAATAGTCTGTCCCTGCTGCAGGATTAGCACTAATCGCCAGATTATTACTATTAGTAACCATCGGATCAGAATCAGTTGTTCGGCTGTAATTGGCACCGGTCAACTCGCCATCAAGATAAATTTTGTGTTTGTTTGCGGAACGGTCAAGCACAGAAACAATATGATGCCATTGGCCGTCATAACAAGTTGAACCGATATATGGAGACCCGGTAGAACCAGCTGATACACCCGGACCATTGGCATATGTCTTGACCCTGCCATATAATGGAGTGCTGTACTGACTGATCTTATACGCATCGCTGCCCTTGCTTATTAACGCAGCTAAACTTGTACAATCTGAAGATTTAACCCACATAGCAATAGACATTGAGCTGTTTTGGAAATCAGCCCAACCTTGTGCTCCGCTGCCGGTAATATTAATATAACTGCCGTCAAGTGATTCGAAAGCCTGACCGTCGAATGGCCCATCCACAAAACTATGTGTACTTGATGGCGAAGTTTGTGTTATTACGCCATGATAGTCATTGCCGCTGCTGTCATCAGCATTGTCCTCAAATTCCCAATGAGCGACAAGACCATCTGTAACATCAGCAAAAACACTACCAACAAAAACCAGCAATACTGCTAAAACCAGTAACTTTTTCATTTTACCATTCTCCAGTTGTTCCTGGACTCACACCCTGATACGCCAGCGAATGCTGATCTTGCAAGCCAGATTCTATTTCATATGGGCCATTTTCTTATTTTTCATATCCTAACAGGTACACCACTTTTGATAGTATCGCTATTATACCATTTTTTTGTTATAAAAGTTACGCACTATCATAGAAAGAGCCTTTCTGGTCGGGACTTTTGGTTTTTATCTTATTGTAATCTTTTTATCAGTTAGCACTTCCCGGGGTTTCGGCTTGGCCTATCCAGTTGTTCGGGTCGTTGCCATAGGCATCTTCGTATATTCTGCTTAAAGAATCGCCGTCGCCGTCCGGGCTTGTTGGCCAGGGATCTACGCCGTCAAAGTTTTCCGGATGGTGGCCGTCACTGTAGTTCAATCTGTCTACGCGAATGTAGTACCTGTCTTCGCCAGGCTCCTTATCGCCCGGCATCATAAAGTCAACCTTTTCACCGCCATTGTTCAGCTTGCCGTCGTATGGGCCCAGGACCGATACGCCGCCCGGCATCGAGCCATAAGTTGATGTAAATACCGCCGGGTTACTGGCTACTATCAGATAGCCATTGGCAGGTATCGTTGTGCCAAGCGGGAAAGTATAATCTATACCTTTTTCAAGCAGCCACGGAACATATACGCCATAGACAGCATCATAAGTCTGCAATGTCACTGGCGATGATGTTATGTTGTGAAGCTCCAGGTATTCTTCATCGCTCTCATCGCTGGCTGGGTTATACATTATCTCATTGATAACAACAGGGCCAACCTTCGGATATGCGTTAGCTGCGTCAGGTGTGTTGGTGCTCATCGCTACGAAGTTGTGCGTACCGGTGCTCTTTTGATATCTGCCGAAAGCTACGTTAGTTTCTGATGCGCCGAAGTCTTCCTGCTCAATATAGCCTGTAATGACACCACCATCGCCTGAACGTAAATACACTGTCTCGCCGCCTTCGCTTAGGCCGAACGAAATGTTACAGCCTATGTTATTAGTATCACCGAAATGGTCCTGCTGGTTGAAAACTATATAGCCATACGGATTAATTACTGTACCGGCTGCGATTTTATACTTCTTCATATTAGGATCGCTGTTTTCTGAATCGCTGAGGAACCAGCCGCTAATGTTAATTGGAGTTGATGTCGTGTTGTAAATCTCTATCCAGTCTGGTAATGTCATATGTGAATGAGCCAGCACTTCGTTAATTACTATTGAACCTAAAACCGGTATCGATGCATCTTCCTCATCGCCTGGAGTTCCGTAAATTACTGAGCTGGGCCGCCAGAAGTCTTTTAAATCCCAGTCATTAATATCTGCGCTGTATTCATCTGCTACCGCAAGCGAGAATCCGCCGCCATCGGTGATATCGTACCATCCACCTTTATAATCGAAGTCATGTATCTCAGCACCGGTAGCATCTCTTAAAACTATCTCTTCGCCGGCGTTGTTGAGTAAGCCTGTATATTCGCCAGCTATCGGATAACCGCTGCCATACTTAGCCTCGAAAGCCGCAATATCCTGAACTACAAGAACATATTCATCAACGCCGAGACTGTAGTCACCGAATGTAAAATCTATACCGTCAGTAAAGTGAACCAGATTGAGATTGATAGCCTGACTGCCGACATTCTTAAGCTCAACATATTCAGCGTTTGGATCTATCGGATGATACATTAGCTCTGTTATACGCAAGCTGTCTTTAACAGGCCCAACAGAGAACGTTGCTTCATTAAGCGCTGACCATTCGCCGCTATCGAGCTCCCTTGCTTTGACCTGTGTACTCTTGGTAAAGCTTATCGGCGTAGTGTATATATTGGCGGCAGGATTAACTGCTCCGCCGTGCAGACGAGGATCGCTGCCATCAGTGGTGTAGTAAATCGTACCTTCAGGAGCCGTCATCGTCAATGCAAAGTTATTTGGCACCTCGCCGCCTTGCTGATTGAATACCGGCGGATTTTGGAACTGGCTGTCAATCCATAGTAACCTGTCATGAACCCAATCTTTCATGAAAACTATTTCTTCCCTATAAGTGTCCCCAACAAACCAATTCGGCCAAATATAAACACCCAGAATGTTCCATTTCATAAAGTTTCTCTGATGAGCTTCTTCAAGCTCATCAGCATAACCCTGAATACGCCCCATCATATTGTCAGTATTGAGAACATTTTCACGCAATGCAAACCATCTGTCTATACACCTTAGATAGAAATTTTCATCTTCGAACATCCTCCTCAACCATGCAATACTACCATCATTTAGGTCAGAATTCTGGATATTCTGCCACCCTTCTATCAGCCACGCATTCCTATAATCTGCATTACCCCATGCGAGGTTGAAATCCCAGACGGGGCCTTTTTGAATCCTGCCGTTACGAGGTTTGAACATATAGTCACTCAATATGAATCCATCGACATTTCTGGAAAGCTCTGCTATGATGAAATGATCAATGAATGAATCCGGATCAATATACTTTTGGTAGCCATTGATCGGATCCATAAAATTAGAGCCGGATAAAGCTGTTTCAAGCTGGTTGCAATAGTTCTTAATCCAATTCTTCTGAGCATAAGTTAATTCAGATTCGTTGGGCTCATCATAAATCAGGCGCTTAGAATAAATATTAGTGTTAAAGTAGTCACTTACCGAGCTCTTATCCTGCTTGATAATATACCCGCCTGATATTTCAGGCTCAGCATTATCTGTGGGTTCAAGTTTTTCACTCTGGAGTCTTTCGCCTCCAATTTTAATTCTTTCCATGAATACATACACACCTGCGTAGTCATCGTAAGTAACTTCACCGTTATTCTGATTATTAAACACCTCGCAAAGCTCGGTCCTTACTGCATAATTGCCCATGTCACGCGCAAGTCTGTATGTAAGATAATTTCTGATCAAAGATTTATCAGAATAAGGCCCATGAATGACCCAGTCAGAATCCGCGGGCATACCAAGGAAAGAAACATCTTTGTCATCACCCATGTAATTCCAGCTTTCAAACTTATATTGTCTTTTCGGGAAACCGGCTGAGGTCCAGCCTCTCACTCTCATACCGCCTCTGGTTTTGCTGTCAGGCTCATCGGTAACAGTCGCCCTGCCGGCATCGTCAGTATCAATAACTACAGCATAAACATTTCGATATGGATATACTAATTCAGGGTTGTTCTCCGCATCGATATTATAACCAAAACTATCTAAGATCACCACTGGTATATTAGAACTGAAATTGGCAATTTCATTACTGACTTTAACAAAATTATTGCCTTCAACTACACTGTCTGCATAGCCAGGCTCAAATGACCTTGCGATAATCTCTGTTGTCGAAGATATCGTAATTGGTACTGTATAAACCGGTGACGATCCTGTTGGTACACTGTGGTCTGTTGTGTAACGAATGACCGCTGTATTAGAGTCAACTGATATTGTCAGCGGGAAGTTATCTGTGAAAATGCCCGAGCTTCTTGAAAATTCAGGCTCCGGTGCGATACCAAGATAGCCTTCGTTGTTAGCTGCTCCAGGGGTGGGTATCCCAAAATATCTGTGTTTGTCACTGCCGTCGGGATAGCTGCCATAGGAAATATCAGGCAACTGGTTGCCAAAGGTCAGCGAGTCAATGACGGTAATACCATCTGCTGCTACTATAGCAATCTCTTCACCATCTGCATTAAGTTGGGTTTCTATATGCAATGGCCCATCTTCAGAATCTTTGTCCGCCCAGATGATAATAAAACCGTGAGCCGGCACTGTAGTCTGCGAAGGAGAACCTGTCGGTATCTGACATTTGGTAAGGTCACCCAGATCATCGGTGATATACATATTAGCAAGGTTGATAGGAGAATTTGTTGTGTTATAAATCTCGATCCAGTCATCAAAGTCACCCTGCGGGTCTGCATAATTAATGTTATTTTCAGCCATGAACTCGTTTATGACAAGAGATGGAACGCTTTTCTGCCAATTGGCTGCAAAAAACGAATAATCTTTAAAAGTAACCCTGCCCGAGCCATCTATATCAGCAACAGCACTGCTGCTGAGCCAGTCATCTGCTAAGAGCTCTAAATCACCAAAGCTGACAATTTTATCCTCATCAAAGTCCCCTGAAATTAAAGGCTCAGCAATACAAACCGTCGCTGCTAAAATAATGATGAAAAACAATACCCAAACATAAACCCTTTTTAGCCATCTACTGGTACGCAAAATACTTCTCCTAAAATGTATCAACCTATATTCACTACTCAAAAATACACATCAGAACCCGCATATCGGCTATTTCATCACATTCTGTTTTGTTAAAACAGGTCTACCGAAGCCAAGTTAACCATTTTACCACAAAGGCTGCTGAATTTCAAAGCATTTATACCCTATATTACCGGACAGTAACTGCCCTCCAATAAAAAGTCTGATTTCAACCTTTAAAACTAATCTGCTACATTGATGAAAATTTCTATTGGTGTCTCTATATAATAATTACGTAAAGCAAGAGCCGCAAAAGGAAAGCTTGAAGAACGAGAAAAAGGATTTCTTAATCAATTTCGTAAAGATGGAATTCATTTTCTAAGAGTGAACATGACCAATAATTTATCGAACATAACATGAACACTGATTGGGCTGTAATCAGATCATAGGTAAAAGTAAAAAGGAAGTAAGGAACTGCGATTTAAACACTATTCTTCCTGTATAGGAACACCTTACAGAATCTCCCAGGACAGTTCTCAGAGCCACTTTACGCTCGTAGAATCGCCGATCAGGCCTTGCCCCTAACCAGAGTACCCATCAAAGAAAGGTTGGGCTTAATTCCCGTTATTTGTGCAGCCAGATTGTCAATCTAACCCATCGCCAGCCTCATCCAGAGCATCTACATCTGCCATTTGCATAGTCTTGAAGCAAGATAGCGATTCTGTGTAATTGACCCGCTAAATTCAGCCCGATCCCGGGTAAATCTGAGGCCATTCTCAACATTATATAAACCCCGCCAAATCCAACTTCAACTACATACTGGTATACACTAACTTCAATGTGTTATTCCCTACAGCAAACTACCCGTTTTTAGAGTAAACTCAGCAATGACAATATAGCAATGCACACCAAAAATGTTTAGATGCACTGCGTGTAACCTTATACAAAAAACTGCGTTTCGTTGTTACACTTTGGAAAACAGTTTTTTTATTATATATGCGGTTTTTACTTGATTAAGGGGATTTTTAGGCAAGTAGAGGGTTTAATGTCCGACAATGACACTTTATTTTTTATGTAAGCTAGAAGCGGCATTTATGTAACCCTTGTTGTAAATCAAAAAGAATGATTTTAGGAGTAATTACGGCGTCACTGAAAATGTCAGTTGCCCAGGTTGGGAAGGATTAAAAGTTTAAGGGTTAACCCCCTTCGCAGACGCTCCAAAACACCGCTAAAATGAGCACTTTTAGCCAGTAAAATCGACGATCTCCCTTCACCCCCTATGAAACACTACCTGCTATAAGATCGGGCCTTAAAATTTGCTAAAACATCGGTTTCTGTCGGCTTTGATTTTAGAATTCCAGTCGACCTTCCAGGCTATTTCTATTATAATACCTCATCATTAGCATTAGAGGGTTATAGTTAATTTAAATTGTGATAACTAAATGAAAACACGACTTTTAACCATTTTTCTAATGATCCTTAGGGGCTGCTTAATGGGTAGGATGAATAAGTTTGCACTACTGGACGTCACTTACTTCAGTACTATTAACAATGGACCAACCCAAACCATGGGGGGCGCGCAACAAAGTGCGCAACAATGCTGTACCTTTACGCTACTATGCCGCTACTACGCCGCTTCACCTTGCGTCATAAGTCTTTTATTTAACGTTCGTTAGTTCTTTATCCACAAGTACTTACAAAATCCTTGCTTCGCACTGAAAATCCGTGTGTCGGCGGTTCAAGTCCGCCCCTGCCCATTTAACATAGAGCCTTGTAGGTTAATAACTTATGAGGTTTTTTTATTTATACACTCCCCTATTTTATCCCTCAGAATGCCTCAAATAGTCCAGAGATAGTCCCGCTTTATTTAGTTTGTAGTCTGGAGTGAGTATAAGGGAGCCACTCTCTCCTCCCCAAAAAAAGGTAATCCTCAATAATACAACTGGCATATCAACAAATTTATGCAAATAAAATGAATAAAGAAATATAAAATAATAACCTTTGGAATCGGATATAATTTGTGATATATTTAAAACATGTCTGAGAAGAAAATGACTACATCAAAACATAAGAGAAACAATAACATTCTGGCGTTCTTCTGTGTATTTGCTCTTATGTGGATTATACTCGGAACAGTTTTTATGCGGTTTGTACATTATGATTCACAGAACCGTCTTCTCAATCCAGAACATTACAAGGTTAAAGTCATCACAGAAGAAGATCATAAACAATTATCAAATCCTGAAAATAGAACAGTTATATTATCGAATGGTGACAGAGTAACTAAAGGAGACATCTGGGATTACCATGAGTTGCCGAACTATAAATCAGTTAACAATGGTTCACAGTATGTGCTTGTTACCCTAAGAGGAACTGCTCCATTCATGGACAAATGGTATGAAAGTATAATTCCAACCTTTACTATTTGTATCATTGGATTATTTTGGGGTCTCAAACGAAAACCGATCCGAGAGCAGAAAGAAACCGAAAAAGAAAGCATAATCTAAAAAACAAAGTGTTTAGATTCGGGGATTCAGTGATTCAAAAATGGGCTATAGACAAAGATTGAATTACCCTCTACCCCACCAGCCCCTCAGCAGCTTTCTTCTTATTAGCATCAGAGCTGAACAGATAATATTCCATCGTAGTTTGAATATTACTATGTCTGTAGAGTACAAATACTCACCTATGTTTAGATCTTTGTTTTTATGAGTTGGTAAAAATAGGATTTAGCTTGGATGAAAGGACCTTGAGCTTTGTCAGCTTCTCCTCATCCATAGGTTCTATCTTATCTGCCAGATCCAATGCCAAGCGAAAACTCCTTATATCGCCAGGTGGTATTGCTGATGTTACAGGTTGACTCAGAGTAAATGACATTGCAAGCTTGGCTTCTTCGATATCTGTTATAGGTTGATACCAGCACTTAGGATACTGCTTTCTGATAGGGTCATCTTGAGCTGCCCTCTGTCTTGCTAACATTTTTAACGCCAGAATCGCCACACCTTTTTCTTTTGTTTTTTCGATAACTTCTGGACTAAAATTGCCCTTGAGATATCCAGCAAAATTGACGGGGAAAAGTACCGAATCGAAATTGTAAAGTTTCATTGCTTCTAATGCTGCTGCATGGGTATGAGCTGAAAAACCAAGATGGCGTATCCTTCCCTTTTTCTTTTCCTCTAAAAGAAGCTTCATCACACCATCATCTGCAAACGCCCTTTTAACATCCTTTTCAACATCGCTTATGGCATGAAGCTGATATAAGTCAAAGTAATCTGTCCTCAAAATCTTCAAAGAATTTTCAAATTCTTTTTTAGCTGAATCATAATCTCTTTTACCTGTCTTGCATGCCAGAAAAACCTTTTTTCTATATGGCTCTAACGCGGGACCAAGTTTGATTTCTGCATTGCCATAAGATGGTGCAACATCAAAATAATTCACCCCTCGTTCGTATGCCTCGCTAACATAACGATTTGCCTCTGGTTGTTCGGTATCAGTAACCACTATACCTCCAAAGCCTATTATAGAGAGCATAGTATCAGTTTTGCCGTATTTCCTTTTTGGAATATAACCAGGTTTATTCAGCTGGTTTTTAAAAGTAGCTGATATAGATTTTTTTGAAATCCCTCCAACTGTCAAAGCTGTACTTGCCAAAAAGGTCTTTTTCAAGAAATCTCTTCTTTGCATAAAATCCCCTTTCTAAAAAAGCTAAATGATCTACTACCATCATAAGCTCAATACTAACAAATGATTTTTGAAATTTCCAATAATAAAAAATTCGCTCTTTGTCAGCCCTTAGAACCTTAAATTATATCAAGGTTTTATTTTAGGAATAATCTCTAATTTCTCATTTCTGCGTATTAGGTCAGTATTATCCCACCAACTTCTCCAGTGCTTCAACAGCTTTGGTTTTATTAGCATCAGAGCTGAAAAGATAATATTCCAGCGTAGTCTAAATATTACTGTGCCCCATAATTTCTGTTTCATAGTCTGAAAATACTATAAAAACATTACTTCTAATGCAATTACTTTCATCGGAAGTAATTTTAAGTTCTTTCTTAACAAATAGTTATAAACCAATAATATTTACACCCCACGGGGTAAATATGTCCATGAGAGGCGGATTTTGGTATAATATAAGCAAATTTCTAAAAAAACCGTTATGTTTAGCCTGTTTCCAAGCTCTTAGTTAATAGATTGCTGAATTTTATGGATAACAGAGATAGCTACATCAAATTGGTTGAGAAGGTCCAACTTGGCGACGAAAATGCCATGAACAGCTTAGCTAAGTTGGCAAGGGAGCGTTTGCGCGTGTATGTCTATCGTCTTGTGTCGTCTGATTCACTGACACAGGATATTTTACAGGAGAGTACCTTGGAAATGTTTAGGTCTTTAGGCAAACTAGAAAGAGCTGACAGGTTTTGGCCTTGGATGTTTAGAATAGCTTCCAATAAGGTTAATAATTATTACAAGCGAGAGAATCGCCGAAAAGAAGTGTCATTGTCTGAAATAGATTATAAAGATGGCCAAAACCAGACACAGGATGATGTAGCGGAGATGGTAAGCCGGGAATTACAAGAAAGTGTTGTCAAGGCAATGCGCAAATTAAAACCTCAGCACCAAAATGTTTTGTTTCTACGTTGTTATGAGGAGTTGAAGTATTCTGAAATTGCTGAAATAGTAAATTGTAGCACAATTGGTGCTCAGATGAGATTTCTTAGAGCGAAAAAAGCATTGTCAAAGCAACTTTCCCGTTGTGGCTTCAGCAAAGAATCGCTGTTGATGGCCTTAGTTTTGTTTGGAAAGATGACAGCTCCGAGCAAAGCTGTAGCTGCGAAGATTACGGTGACAGCGGTAACGACTAAGGTTGGAGTAGCAGCTTCGATGGCAGCTGTGGTGGCAAGCAAAACTGCTGTTGTTTCATTAGTTGGTGCAGCTTTATTGACTGGTGGTGTTATGTTTGAAACATCAGGGATTGGTAAGCCGACATCTGTATGTGGTGAAAGTTCTGTAAAATCCCAAATTACGTCAGGTGTAAATCAACCAAGTAGAGGAAACGAAAAATGCTGGTATTACTATCCATCAAATTCAGATGGTGCGGTTATGCTGCGTGTTGAATCCAATGAAAGCAGTAAGCAATACAGCCTATGTCTGCAAAACGACAAAGCCAACTACCTTAAACGCAGAAATAGCATTTATATAAACAACTATCGCCTATGGCATGAGGATTTGGCGGTATGGCGGTTGCCCACTGACAGCTCTCAATTGGCAGGTTTTATTTCCCGAGTCGAAGGGCAAAGCCATGATTTGGAATATGTTGCAAATGACGGCGATGGGTTGCTGGTGATGGCGAATCGAAATGAAAACAATAATCTGTCACAAATTATTCACCGTTGTGACGTATTAGATAAAGAGTTTTTCCGATATGACTTGCCGATGGGCGGCAAAACGGTCGATAACCGTGATGCGATGCACAAACGGGGCTGGACATATTTTAAAATTGCGGGCCAGATAAATGGAAAGCAAGTCCAAGGCACAGGCCGAATACCGTTTGTATATGCAATGAGCCAGGAGTATTACCCTTGGCTGAATTTAAAAATAGCGGGGGCCAAGATTGAAGATGCCAGCAGCTTTGTGGGATTGCTTAGGCCTTGGATGGGATTGCATACGATAGATACAGTCAGGCGAGATGCTGCCAAGCAGGGTATCTGGTTTGAGACAAGATTATTGCCAGATTCGGCTAAGGCTGAAGTTACGCTAACCCATAGCCAAGCTAAGCTGGTCTATGCCATTGATACCGAGACCGATGTTATTGAAAGAATAACCTTTTTATCAGATGCCGATGAGGTTATAGGACAGCTGGAATTTTCTTATATGCAGAATATTAAAACGGTGGGTAATAAGTTTGCCGAGCCGCGGAAAAAAAACTATCGACAGTCACCAAAAAGCAGAAGCCAGATGCTATGGCTATTTAAATTGATGAAATGACGGGGTTATATTTAAAAAAGGAAGCGGGATTATGAAAACAGAAAGAATGATTAAATTGATTTTGGTAGTAGTGGTTTGTTTGGTTTTTTGTAGTCCTGTTGTTGCAGGAGAGATTATATATGTTGATATCGATGCCACAGGTGCCGATGACGGGTCAGGCTGGGCTGATGCCTATATCAGTCTGCCATACGCCTTATCTGTTGCCTCAAATGGAGATGAAATTTGCGTGGCACAGGGTATTTATAGGCCAAACGATGGTTTATATACTATGTCGAGAGAGTTAAGCTTTGAACTCAAAAACGGTGTAACTATCAAGGGAGGCTATGCAGGTTGCGGTGAGTTGGACCCCAATGTGCGAGATATTGAGCTATATGAAACTATTCTTAGTGGTGACCTGAACGGCGACGATAGTCAGGTTTCCGATCCTTGCGAATTAATCACCGAACCTACCCGTGCAGAAAACAGCTATCATGTTATAACTGGTAGCGGAACCGACACAACGGCGGTCCTCGATGGCTTTACCATTACAGCCGGAAATGCCAACGGGTCATCCTTTGAGGGAAACAATCACGGTGGCGGTATCAAAGGTGGGAGCGCTACGTTGGTCAATTGCATAATTAGCTGGAACTCAGCCGGCAAAAGCGAATTCTCGTCTGGTGACTACGGAGGCGGATTGAAAGGTTGTGACGGCCCGATCATCAACTGCACGATTAGCTACAATCACGCCAGGGGACGCGGCGGCGGTCTCGACGCTTGTGGTGGTCCGATAACCAACTGCACTATCAGGGGGAACTCATGCGAAAATTGGGGTGGCGGACTGCACTGGTGCAACGGGGCTATCACTAACTGCACGATCAGCAACA
>JAGLTN010000160.1 GCA_023135255.1 Planctomycetota bacterium | reverse complement strand
TGTACGATGGGTAATAAGAGTAAAAGATATAAAGCTCAGATTCAGCAGGTTGCGAAGGAATCTGTTAGTCTGGCAGAAGCGGTAAAAAAGATAAAGTCATTTAAAGCTGGTTTTGACCAGACTATAGATTGTGTTTTGCACCTTGGGATAGACCCTAAGCAGGCGGATCAGCTTATCAGGGGTTCGATTTCGTTGCCTCACGGTATTGGTAAAAAGAAAAGGGTTATAGCTTTTTGCGAAGATTCAGATGTTGAAGCTGTAATTGCTGCCGGTGCTGCTGAAGCTGGTTGTGATGAACTGGTTAAGAAGATTCAGGACGGTTGGCTTGATTTTGACGTTGCTATTGCTTCTCCAAGAGTTATGGGTAAGGTTGGAAAGCTTGGTCGTGTATTAGGCCCGCAGGGTAAGATGCCGTCACCTAAGAATGGAACTATTACTGCTGATGTTGTTAATGCAGTTAAGGAATTTGCCGCTGGTAAAGTTGAATACAGAAACGATACCGGTGGTAATGTGCATGTGGTTGTAGGAAAGCAGAGTTTTGAGGAAGATAAGCTGGTTGATAATATCGGCGCTTTTATTACGCATATAAAGAAAATTAAACCGACAGCAGCTAAGGGTATATATATCAAGAGGATATGTGTATCCGCGACTATGAGTCCATCGGTTACGGTGAATGTTTAACGATTGGCTCAAATTTGGTGTTTGGTGTTAATGAAAAAAATAACTAACTAATACAGGTGAAAAAATGAGTAAATATGTAAAAGGCTTAATGCAAAGTGAGATGGAAAAGAGAATTGCTGACGATAAGGTTAGTGATTTTCTCATCATCAGCATAATGGGTATTGGTGGTGTTGACAATAATAATATGCGTGGCGAACTCTGCAAGAAGGGTATTACGTTGCATGTCGTAAAGAATTCGCTTTTTAGAAAAGCTTTGACGGCTCAGGGGATGGACAAAGCTGCTGAGATGTTTAACGGCCCATGCAGCATAGCTTACGGGGGCGACAGCATTGTTGACGTTGCAAAAGAGGTGGTTAACTGGCAGGAAAAGCTCAAAACGCTTGATTTTATAGGCGCTTTTCTTGACGGTGCAGTTTTGGATGCTAAAGGTGCAAAAGAGCTTTCCAAGATGCTGACAAGAGCCGAACTTCAGGGCAAGATCGCTGCTATGGCGATGTCACCAGGTTCGAACCTTGTATCTGCGTTTACATCACCGGCATCGATCATTGCCGGCTGTCTGAA
>JAGLTN010000016.1 GCA_023135255.1 Planctomycetota bacterium | reverse complement strand
GCACTTGAAGACTCGATGACATTCTTTAAGCTGGCTATCGCACTTGGATATTTACATATAATGTTCGGGTTGATAATAGCGTTTGTGCACAATCTGCGTTTTAAGAGAATAATAGATGCAGTCTGTGACCAGTTGGTCTGGCTCGTTATGCTTAACGCGATAGTTATTTATATGTTCGGCAAAGATTTTATTGGCGAAAGTGGAGCTTCTATTGCGGGCAAAGTTGCAATGGTCCCTGCGGCGATGATAGTTCTTTTCAGCCAACGCCAAGGCGGATGGGCAGGCAGGATCGGAATGGGATGTTATCAGCTTTTCAGCACGATCTTCTATATGGGTGATGTTTTGAGTTATTTGAGACTGATGGCGTTGGGGATGGTGACAGGCGGTTTTGCAATGGCAATCAATGTCATGGCCAAGACTGCCAGTGACATTCCTTATGTTGGCATTATAATTATGATTATGGTTCTTATCATAGGACATTTGTTCAATACCGCTATATCTGGATTAAGTGCGTTTGTTCACACTATCAGATTGCAGTTTGTTGAGTTTTTCCCAAAGTTTTTAGAAGGAGGCGGCAGAGAGTTTAAGCCTTTAACGAAAGAATACAATTACATTTACATTAAAGAAAAATAGAAAAGAAAATTACAGTTCTTACAAATATTTTAGGATAGAAAGGGTTACAGTATGGAATTGTTAGGATTAGGAAATGCATTTGCGTTAATCGGCGGAGCTATGGCTGTATTTCTGGCAGGTGCCGGTTCTGCTATTGGAATTGGAATTGCCGGTAGAAGTGCTGCTGGTGTTCTGACAGAGAAGCCCGAAAGGTATGGCATCAACTTTATTATGGTTGTTTTGCCTGGTACACAGGGTTTTTATGGATTTTTGGGTGGCTTCCTTGTTGTGCAGAATCTTGGACTCCTGGATCCTTCATACTCAATTACACTCAGCTGGCAACAGGGACTAATGATTTTTGCGGCATGTTTGCCAATCGCATTTACCGGTTTGGTCAGTGCTATCCATCAGGGTAAGGTTTGTGCTGGCGGTATTATGATGGCAGCTAAGAGACCTGAGATGGCATTTAAGGCTGGTGTTGTGTATGCGGTTATGGTTGAGGTTTACGCGATTCTCGGTCTTCTCGTAACACTGTTCATGCTTAACAGCGTTGACTGGGCAGCATTGAAAGAAGCAGCAATAGCAGTAGGCAACTAATAGAATTTGTTGTGTAAGCTTAAGGTTTTGATAATTACGGTGGAATCGTTATGAATGCTACGGAAATAGTAGATAAAATTTTGGCAGATGCCAATGCAGAGGCGGCGAAGATAGCCAACCAGGCAGAAGCAGCAGCTAAGGCTGAAAAAGCTAAGCTTGATGGGGAAATGGCTGACTATAAGGCGAAGACCGAAACACTTGCAGCCAAGGCAGCTCAGGAAAAAAAATCAAGAATGCTGGCGGCGGCAAGAATGGATATCGCCAAAGAGTTTTTAGCAGAGAAGAGAAGGATACTTGACGAAGTTTTTGTACAAGCCCGCCACAAGCTACAAAATCTGCCGGATGAGGATTACCGCAAACTTATGACCAAACTAATACTCGAGGCAGTCGAAACCGGCGACGAAGA
>JAGLTN010000159.1 GCA_023135255.1 Planctomycetota bacterium | reverse complement strand
TTCCAAAATCCCAGAACCCACGCCACAAAACCGGATGATAAGCCGAATGGTAAGGCCGAAACTTCGCCGGTCCAACCCACTTATCCCATTCCAATCCCTTAGGAACAGCCTGTACATCACCAGGTCTGTCAACACCCTGCACCCACAGATCGCCCGGACGATTACACCAGCTATGAATGGTATGAACATTGCCTATCGCACCATCTGCGACCCACTCACACAATAGCCGAACCCCTTCGCCCGCATGACCCTGATTACCCATCTGAGTAACCACGCCCGCTTTCTTAGCTTCCCGGGCTATCCACCGAGCCTCATAAACACTATGCGCTATAGGTTTTTCACAATAGACATGCTTACCCGTCCTCATCGCCGCAACAGATATCAGCGTATGCCAGTGGTCAACCGTCGCAACAACTACCGCATCAATGTCTTTCCTCACGATCACATCCTGATAATCAACATAAGCATCGACACCTTTAAAGCTGCCGTTGTTCTTATCAGCATAGTACTTCTCAGCATAAGCTTTTACAGGCTTGCGCCCTGCCGTCCCGCCGAAATAAAACTTACTATAATCGCTTTCTTCATTGACATCACAAACCGCAACAACCTGAACTGCCGGATTAGTAATAAAGGATTTCATATTGAAAAATCCCTGACCGCCCACACCGACACATCCCAAAGTAACTCGATCACTCGCCGCAACCGCTCCGTCTTTACCCAATGCAGAAGAAGAGACTATAAATGGAAAACCTATCGCCGCTGCCCCTGCCGAGCTGGCTTTGATAAAATCACGCCTCGATATCCTTTTACTCGACTCATCAACCCCGAACATATTTCCCATTTTTTCATCTCCTTAAATTCAAATCATACAAATCAAACTCCAAGACTCCAGCCTGCGCGATACTGCCTGCGAACAAAATCATTAGCCTCGTCAATGTTAGTAACTTTCATATTTTTACCGTCCCACTCGATTCTTTGCCCATCCATACGCATCGTAAGGTTACCCATAAGAACTGTCTCAGTTAAAGGACCAGAATAATCAAAGTTAGAGCTTGCGGGCCTGCCGTCCTTACATGCACGAATCCAGTCCTGCTCATGACCACCATTACCACCTGGTATTCTCGCGATACTCTTCTCAGGACGTTTATATTCTTTCATCTTAATTTCAGGAATAATTCTTGGATTAGCTGCATAACAGCCGCACATGATCTTACCCTTATCGCCGACAAAGATAACGCCGTTACCGCCGTCGCCCATTCTCCTGCCCTGCTCAAGCTCCTCAGGTCTCTCAGGCCTCATCCCGCCGTCATACCAATGCAGCTTAACTGCCGGCATATCGCCGCGCTTCGGGAAGTCATAATGAATAACTGACGAAATTGGTGGTGTCTCATCCATATCAGCAAGCCTGAGATAATGATCTTCATAACGTTTGCCGAGCTTGACCCTCGTAAAGCTCGCCGATGCAGATGTCGGATACCCCAGCTTCAATGCCATAAACACCGGGTCAATAATATGACACGCCATATCACCCAACGCACCAGTTCCAAAATCCCAGAACCCACGCCAGTCAAATGGCAGATAGCCATTATTGAAAGGCCTAAATGGCGCCGTACCAAGCCAAAGATCCCAGTCAAGCGTCGAAGGTACAGGCACTGAACCAGTCGGACGTCCGACACTCTGTGGCCAGATAGGTCTGTCAGTCCACGCATGAACCTCACGAACCGCACCGATCGCTCCATCTTGTATCCATTCACTAAGCAAACGAATCCCCTCACCTGAATGCCCCTGATTACCCATCTGAGTCTGAACTTTATACTTATGTGCTGCCTCTGTAAGCATTCTCGCTTCATATATATCATGAGTCAAAGGCTTTTGAACATAAACATGCTTACCAAGCCCCATACATGCCATCGCTGCTACTGCATGTGTATGGTCCGGAGTTGCAATGATCACAGCGTCAATATTCTTATGCTCTTTATCAAGCATCTTACGAAAATCTCTGAACGTCGGTGCCTTCGGGTGCTTAGCATAAGTCCTTGCTGCCCCTTCATCATTAACATCGCAAAGTGCCACGATATTTTCAGTGCTGCTCCTGCTGACATTCCCTGATCCCATACCGCCTGCACCTATCGCTGCTATATTTAATTTATCACTTGGCGGCTGCTGACCATTAGCGCCAAGAACATAACTCGGTACAATTGTAAATGCTGTCACCGCCGCTGATGATGACAAAAACTGCCGACGGGTAAACTTGTTACTGCTCTTTAACACTTGCTTCTTAACATCTTTCATTACGCGATTCTCCGATCATTAAATACATAAAAATAGCATTCTACCGCCTGATAAGACTACAATCAACATTATTATAGCCTTAAAGCCAAAAAACACTTCAGAAGGGATAAGATTCTAAATCCGAATATGCAACAGTATATAGTGATATATTGGTAGATTTGTTCAGAAAAACACTGCTGTAAATCAGCAACACCGTTTTTTGCAAAAAACGACCTGAAATTAAATACTTGCTTAAATTTTAACTCTGATTTATACTCCTCAACTTATATGTAGGTAGGCAAAACTAATAGTTACTATTCTGCTTTTATCTATCACAATATGACCACTATTTTATTAGGAGACTGATGTGGAATTCTTAAACGCAATTGACTATTCAATTATCAGCATTTATTTTGTCATCATCATAGGTCTGTCCCTCTATCTGAGAAAAATGGCTTCGAAAAACCTCGATTCTTATTTCCTCGGCGGAAGAAAACTACCATGGTGGATGCTCGGTATCTCAGGAATGGCCTCAATGGTAGACATGACTGGCACAATGGTTGCCGTCTCTTTCATTTTCCTGCTCGGAACAAGGGGCCTTTTCATTGAAGGCTTCCGTGGTGCTGCTTGCCTCTTCCTCGCAGTAGTCCTCGTCTTCACAGGTAAATACCACAGAAGAAGTGGTTGTATGACTGGTGCTGAATGGATGAAATTCCGTTTCGGTAACGGTTTCGGCGGGCAATTCGCAAGACTCGTTATGGCTATCTCAAAAATCACATGGGCAGTAGGGATGATCGCATACCTCGTAAAAGGTGTTGGACTATTCCTCTCAATGTTCGTTCCTCTACAGCCATGGCAATGTGCCCTGATCATGGTCGGCTTCGGAACCATCTATATTATGGTCGCTGGTTTCTATGGCGTTGTCTTCGCTGACATCTTCCAGTCCTCCATCATACTCTCTGCCGTTATCGCTATAACAATAATGGCTGTAATAAAAGTCACCGGCCACACAGACTTCGCATCTCTGGCTACTACCATCACAAACAACCCCGACTGGATGTCTTCAAGGTTAAGCATAAAGGCGACAATGCCTGAAGGATACAAAATATACGAAACAATGATGATCTTCGCCAGCTTCTATCTCCTAAAAGCCATCTTCAACGGAATGGGAATGGGTGACGACCCAAAATACTTCGGTGCAAGAAGCGACCGAGAGTGCGGAACACTCTCTTTCATGTGGACCTGGCTGATGATGTTCCGTTGGCCTTTAATGATGGGCTTTGCAGTACTCGGAATCTTCCTCGTAAAGGACCTCTTCGCAGTAACAGAAGCCATCCCCGCCGCTACCGAACTCATCAAAGCAAACATCGGTGAGATAACCAAAAATGGATGGGTAGAACAAACAACAATGATCATACGACACCCCGAGCAGTTCCCGCAGCTTGTTGAAGGCCTCAAAGGAATACTCGGCGACAGCTGGGCGACAAAACTGCCTATGGTAAGCTTCGAAGGAACTGTAAACCCCGAACGAATCGTACCCGCTGTTATCCTCAACGTCGTACCTATCGGATACCGTGGTCTGCTCCTGACAGCCCTCATCGCTGCTTCAGTTTCAACTTTCGGCTTCACCGTAAACATGGTGACAGGATTCTTCACAAAAGACATCTATCAGGCACACATCAGACCAAAAGCAGGAAACAAAGAACTCATATATATAAGCTGGGCTTTCACCGTCAGTGTTGTTATTGTTGGATTCCTCTTCGGCTACACCGCTAAAAACATCAACGACATCTGGGGTTGGGTGACAATGGCACTCATCGGAGGTATCACTGCTCCGCTCTTCCTGCGTTTCTACTGGTGGCGTTTCAACGGCGGAGGTTTCGCAATAGGAACCCTCTCCGGAATGATAGGTGCGGTAATCCTAAGACTCGTAAAAACAGACCTCGAAGCAACCGCAGGACTCGAATGGATAGCTGACGAAAAATGGTACTTCTGCATCCTACTCGGCATAGGTCTTCTCGGCTCGATTCTCGGAACGTTCTTAACAAGACCAACCGAAAAATCTGTTCTTGAAAACTTCTACAAAAAGACCTTACCTATTGGCTTCTGGGCGCATCTCAAAAACAAGCTCCCATCTGCAACAAAAGCAAAAGTAGCAAAAGAACATTTCAACGACATCGTCGCACTGCCATTCACCCTTGGCTGGATGATAACTCTGTTCATCATACCGATGCAGGCAATAATCGGTGCATGGTTCTACCTCACGATCTCAGCCGTAATCTTCGTCATCTGCCTGATTGGAATGTACATCTTCTGGTACTCAAAACTACCAAAGAAAAACTTCTACGAAGAAAACGAAGTACAACTAAACGATTAAAAAAACGAACAAAAAACCAAAGGCGAGCAAACCAAAAATTTGCCCGCCTTTTTTTTATTTCCAAAATTTCTTCTGCCCCCTTACAAAAAGCGAATCTTCCTAATCCTCACATCCGAGCCCAAAGCGTCAGCGCCGGGATGTCCAACCCCACCACCCCGAACGCAACCTCCAACCCACTTGTCATTTCGACCGAGCGCAGCAAGTGGAGAAATCTATTAACATCAGCCATAAATTTTTCAAGAAAAATTTATTCAACCCAGCCTTCTAAGTATTTATTACCTTAAACAACTTCAAAACCCATAAAGCAACAGGCCCCGTAACCGGATAAATAATAAGAAATTGGGGCGATATCCCCATATTACCAATTCCAGTTGCCCCTCCAGCACTCATGCCTATTGGTGGCACCAGCCACAGTAAACTTGTTACAATAAAATAAACCAATTCCACCTTCAGTACCAATTTAAGCAAAGATATCCCCTTTGAATTAAATTTAAACAATCGAACTGAAGACATAGCTAAGAAAAACAAAAAGATAAAATTAATGCCAGTATACAAAAAGAAAAAATATGAAGTGTAAGGCCCTTCAGCATCATTCAATTCTAAAATCGGCAATGATAAAACAGTACCAACCATGAAAACCGCCCCACCAAACACCATTATCATAGTTACAATTCCAAAAACCAAATACACTCTCTTAGCCGCCTTAGTCATAACCAAACCTCTCACCTCAAAAATACCTGCTTCCTAATATTGATATCTAACTTCAAATAATAATACACCACAAATATGGTAATTACAATATAAAAACCGAGTAGTAATTCCGACGAGACACGCAGAGCCGCGTAAGCGAATGGGCTACTGCACGAGCTCGTCGGAGTCGGAATTACTACGGCCAAACAACAAATACCCCCTCATTAAATTTTCTTCCCCCTTACTCATCGCAATCCACGACCAACACGCTTTTCTTCATGCCCACAAAACCAAAATTTCGCATTTGCGAATAACCTGACCCTCTCAGCCCGTCCACAAGCCTTATCTGCACCCCAAAAATTCCGTCT
>JAGLTN010000158.1 GCA_023135255.1 Planctomycetota bacterium | reverse complement strand
TTGGTGTATGCTATTGTAAGACTTGGTAACAATCGACAAACGTAACAACAGAACGGACCAAATGCATGCAAGGGGAAAAATTTTACAAAGGCTCCTTCGAAGGTATTTTACATTCGTAAAATCAACGATTTGCTTTTCGTTTGGTTTTTTATTATTCTGTTTTTTCATATACCCTTACATAGTCGACTTCGAAATACGCCGGCAAAGCTGAATCGTCGATCGGGCCATGCCATATTTGCAGAGCATTGTTTAAAATAATCCATAATGGTACAGAGGGCACTTCCGGACCGCTGTAACTATAATATGGATATCCGTCAGCGTAGAACGTCACGATGCCCGGCTCCCATTTTAGTGCGTATGTATGAAAGCCTGTCCAGATGCCCGGAACATAATATTGCTGCGCACCAAGGCTCTGATGGTCATCGCCGTATCCGTTCCAGTGCATATTACAGCTTGTATATTGCCCCCAATCGTGGATGTGTTCCATGATATCCACTTCTGCTGCGGGGGTGTATGTGCTGCCATAAGGGAACAACCAGAATGCGGGGAAGTCACCATCATGGCCCGGCATTTTAGCTCTGCATTGGAACCAACCATAAGCCTGGTCGAATTTATGTGCAGACTGAATCAGCCCGCATACATAATGCTTTAAAACGCCATCATCGTAATCACGTTTTTCACTAACCAGACGCAGAATTCCGCCCGTCATCTCATACAAGCTATGGTCATTATGCGGGAACGCCATCGGCGAATCGTTGCCTGCGTGCCAACCTGGATAACCTATAGACCATTTTATTGTATCCAGGGTGTCACCATTGAATTCATCGTGAAAAGTAAGCCTCCAACCTGGTTTTTCCCAGTCACCTGGAGCATAATTTTTCGCCAGCCAGGCATAATCTACCATATCAACATCTTCGTCGTTATCAGCGTCAGCGGTAATAAAACTGCCTGAATCGAGCCAATCTTCCGCGATCATTTTTAGATCTCTGGTGTCTATTACAGTATCATAGTTAAAGTCGCCAGCGAACATATCAGGAGCTGCGATTCTGCTTATCTCCTGAGAGGTAAGTGCCCTGCTGTAGATTCTGACATCGTCAATTTTTCCGCGGAAATAATCCCACCAATTGCTGCCGTTGTTTGTAAAGAGTTTGAGTGTTTCAATGCCTGCCATTGTTTTATTTGGGTCGGGAGTAGAGGCAACCTGCATCTGACCGTCATAGTATATCCGCTCGATATTATTGTCGCAGTCTTTTGTCATCGCAAGGTGATGCCAGGAGCCTTGATGCGGGTAATAGTAATCCTGATAGCCCCACCACCATCTAAGGTCGTTAACGCCGTTAGGCTCTGCACCCATTATCGCTGTTATATATTGATTATCACTGCCGGAAGCATCATAAATCCCCAGAGATAAAATGTCACTTCTGGTTGAATCATAGCCTCTGCAAATAGCACCCTGCAGGGCGGCAGGGTCAGTCCATATCCACATCGATAGTGTCATCTGCTTATCAATATCGGTAAATGCTGAGGATGGCACCTCGACATATACCGTGCCATAATCATTAAGATTTGCCAGGCAATCGCTGCCTTTTAAACCACCGGAGTCCCATCTATCCGACCTGCTGATTGCTGCATCGTTGCCGTTACCTGTTGCATCGTATGCGATAGTTCCGGAGCCCTGGTCAAATTTGTACCAAGCCTGTAAAGTCGGGTCATAGGATTTACACAGAATACCGATTTCTTCGCCGGTAAGCATTCTGTCATAAAGCCTGAAATCTGCCATCGCAGAATCATATTCGCCCCAAAGCTCTCTGCCTATTGTAAAACTTGTCAAGTCGCTGAATGTGCCCGATGCATTTGTCTGGTACGAGACGAGTTCATCGTCAAAATAGTATCTTACTATCCCGGCGGACAGATCAGCTGTAACTGTGATCCTTGCGGTATCGCAATCATCAAAAATATAACTGCCGCTATAATAAGGCGATGATGGTGGAGTAAACGCTTCCCATACCCAATGGTTGTCGCCGTCACCTAACTTTGTGAGAAAATGTCTCGTGTCGCCAGTGGGTGCTTCGATGGAAAGTTTATGTACCTTGGATAAGTTTTTTCCGCTGATGGCGTAGCCTTTGTCACCAAATTGATGGTTGCTCATTAAAAACGAAATGGTGACCTGCTCCTTAAGACCGGCTACGATGTCAGCTCCTTCGCTTTCAAAAACGATACCGCTTGCCCCCCAACTGCCGCCATCAAAATCAATTCCATCGCCATTGCTTAAACCGCCCCATGTGTCAGATGAGCCCATCGTACCATCATGACCATTGCCGGAGTAATCTTTTACAAGTCTGTAATTTCCCACATCTGTCTGACCATCCATCTTCCACCAAGCTATGAGATTAGGGTCACCCGGACCCAAACCAAAGGCTGCTGTCGATAAACAAAGAAAAACAAAAGCAACTAATACAATATTTTTCGCAGACAAGCTTTTCATAGCACTACTCCAAAAAATTATCAGAGTTTTTTATATACTCTGACATAATCGACCTTGAAGGATGCGGGCAGAGATGCGTCATCTATACCAGCGCCATAATAATCTCTGACCATTCCATTCAATATTATATACATCGCCTCAGCGGGAACCTCCGGGCCTGAGTATTCATAGTACATGTATCCATCAGCGTAAAATTTAATATTGCCCGGCGACCACAGCAACGAATATGTGTGCATTTGTGTCCATATATTCGGTACATCATATTTCTGCGCGCCAAGTGATTCGTGTTCTTCGCCGTAGCCGTTCCAGTGCATGTTGCAACTTGTAACATTGCCCCAACTGTGAATGTGCTCCATTATATCGATCTCTGCACGAGGATAGTAAGTATCATGATGCGGGAATAGCCAAAAAGCTGGAAATGCCCCAAGATATCCCGGCATCTGACAGCGAACTTCATACCAGCCATAACTATATTCAAACTTTCGGGATGTCCGCAGGCAACCGGTTGAATAATGCTTAAGTGTACCATCGACATCATAACAGTCCCGCTTTTCGTCCATGATGTGAAGTATTCCGTTATCAAAAACAAATGCATCATCCATAAAAGCAGGTAATGCATCGCCTGTCCCCCAGCGAAGCCCTTTGGTCCAGAGAAACTCATCTACCTCATCGCCGTCAAATTCATCGTGGAACACAAGTTCATAGCCTGGCTTATCCAGATCGTATTTGCACCAGTATTTTATCATAATGGCATAGTCAACCATATCCACATCACCATCACGGTCTGCATCTGCGGTCATATTCTTATCTGTGGTTAGCCACTGCTCAGCAAGAATTTTGAAGTCCTTCATCCCGACAATAGTGTCACCATCAAAATCAGCGGCATAAATATCTCGGCCATATATTTTTGCAATTTCCTGCGGAGTTAAAACTACGTCATAAATCCTGAAGTCGTCTATTTTACCATGGAAACTTTCAGAACCGCTTGTACTGCCTCTGTTGAATATATGAAATGTTTCAATGCCCTCCAGTGTTTTAGTTGCATCATGATACCAGTCTGCCCGCAAAATCCCATCATAGTAAATCACATCGACGCCCTGAGTTGTGTCCCTGACGAAGGCAACGTGGTGCCATGAATTTTCATGACCGACGGAAATCGGTCTATAGTCCGACCATGACCTAAAATTATAGCCGCCGGATAAATCCTGCCCAAGATTGAAATATAAAGATCTTTCTTCAGAACTTGAGCTTTTAACCATATACATATCTGCTATTCTCGTTCTTGATGAATTATAGCCTCTGAATAATCTTTCTGTATTGCTTTGAAAATCAGTCCATATCCAAAATGAAATGGTTATCTCGTCATTGACTGAATTAAAGGCAGCGGTAGGTATCCGGACATCCAGATAGCCCAGTGGTTCGGTATTAGCGAGACATCCGCCCCATCGCCCTGCTGTTTCCTGCCAGCGGTCTGAGCGGTTTACTGTCGCATGGAAACCGTTATCGGATGAATCGTTTGCAACGGTTCCGGACGACTCGTCAAATTTATACCAGACAACAGGGTCTCTGCCGAATATCTTAAAACTCCAGACATCACCCTTTACCATGCTCTCTGCATAAATTTCATCTACTCGCCAGTAGTACCATGTATCCATCTGGTAGTTCTCAATGTAGAACATTGGTCTGGTGGTATCTCTTTGAAACTCATCTGACGAAGCACTCGCGGATTCAACCGCATTATAATTTGTTCCGATGTAAAAGTTCTGCGAAACCATGTCCTCGCCGGGAGTCCAAAAGAGATGTAATGTCTGCATATCAGGGGCACCAACGTTTACCTGACCATCATAAGGATCTGGTGATGACGCTTTTTCCACCGCCAAAGAAACTGAAAAAAGTAAAAATACAAGAATGAGAAACGACGAAAAAAACTTTTCAAACACCATGGATTCTCCAAAAACACCTAAACACTGTATATTTATACGCCCCAAAAAGCATTTACGTTACATACACCTAAAATCATCCAAAATAGTTTATCAGCCTGATATTGACACTGCTGAAGCTTCATTATACCATAAACAGCCCATTTTAGAAAGCAAAAATGGTCTTCACCCGCTTTAGAATTTAATAATACTTGTTTTGACGGCTAAATGCTCGAAAAAAAGAGATTTTAACAATTATAATTGATGCTTGAGGTTTGCGGCAACTGTGGATATAATCAGCCGAAATTCAAAACCCAATAAAAGGAATGACGGACTATGAATAAAACTAAAAATTTAATAATCCTGGTTTGCGGCTCAATTTTGCTGGTTTGCGGATGCGTTGAGGACCAGCGGGAAACAGTAGAAAAGCTATGTCTGACAAATATTGACAAAAAGACCGCGATGGAAAAAAGTGGAAAAGCCCTGTCAGGTCTGAATTTTGTAA
>JAGLTN010000157.1 GCA_023135255.1 Planctomycetota bacterium | reverse complement strand
GAGAAATCTGAGCCGTCAAAAAGAACGGTTGCACCTTCGGGAGCTTTTTGAGTGTTGGGTTTAAAGTCGGGTATTCTTTTTTTTACAGGGGTATCGTAACAGCCTGCAAAGGTGAAAATTGAGATTACAAATATAAAAACGCTAATCTTTTTTAATTTCATAATCAAATACCTTTTTAATAAATTTCATTAGCTGACAGATGCTATGATAACACAAATAATACCCTTCAGGGTAATAAATTCCCGCGATAAAAACCCTAAAACCTAATTTTATAATTGTTTACCCGCGAATAAACGGGAAAACTCAATCGTGAGTAGTATAAAAAGGCTGGTCAAGTAATAAAGACCAGCCTTTTCAGTAATTATAATTTACTAAACATTTTTGGGTACAATATAAGGTTTACGGTATTTTCTCGTAAGCATTTGATTGGCTTGGCTGTCGCCGAGGAATTTTTCCTTTTTGCCGTCAAAGCGAAGCTCACGACCAAGTCTGTATGAAATATTAGCCATGTGAGGCAGAGCAGTGGAAAGGTGACCTTGCTGAATATCGCATGTCAGGTCTTGTTTTTTGCCTGATCTTACAGCATTGGTAAAGTTGACAAAGTGCTCCATATCACCACCGCCTGCAAGGTTCATAGCGTCAAGTTCTTTTACAGCAGTTTTATTGCTTGGACCTGGCTCATTATTTTTTCCGAGGTAAGTTTTCCAGTTTCCGCCGTCGATAGCCATCCAACCCTTTGTGCCGAGGAAGATATTACCGATTTTGGTGTCCCATTGCTTATTGGTTTTTGCATTTGAAGGCAGCACTGATTCGCCGTTCGTGAACAGCCCTCTGACTTCAAACTGTAACAGCTTACCGTCAGCATATTCGTAAGTTGCGGTTTGGGTATTAGCGGTTTCCTGCGCACATTCATAAGCATAGTATCCGCCAAAAGAGCGAATCTTTTCAGGGTGCTCATTTTTGTTCATACCCCATCGTGCGATGTCAAACTGGTGCGGGCCCTGATTTCCGATGTCGCCGTTGCCGTAAGCCCAGTGCCAGTGCCAGTTGTAGTGGAACCTGTTTCTGTTGAAGTTTCTTTCTGGTGCAGGTCCCAACCAGATATCATAGTGTACGCCTTTTGGCGCTTTGCTATCAGGATATCTTCCTATGCTTCCGCGAGGCTTAAAGCAAAGTCCGCGGGCCATATAAACATCTCCGATAACCCCATCATGCAAAGCTTTCATTGCTGATCGAACGTTGCCGATCGAACGGTTATGGAAACCGACCTGAACAATTCGGTTATACTTGCGGGCAGCTTTAATCATCTGTCTGCCTTCGAAGATATTATGTGAACATGGTTTTTCAACGAAGACATGTTTGCCGGCCTGACATGCCCAGATAGTTGCCAGTGCGTGCCAGTGGTTAGGGGTAGCAATCACAACAGCATCGATATCTTTATCTTCAAGAACTTTCCGAAAGTCAAACTCTGTCTTCGGTTTTTTACCGATTCTTTCTTCTACATCAGCCGCTGCCTCCGGTAATAATCTTTCATCAACATCACAAATTGTTGCAACATTCACATTGGGTATTTCACAAAGAGTTCTATAAAGTCCTTTGCCCCGATTATGAATGCCTACTACCGCAACGTTGACAGTTTCATTCGGGCTGTTCTTTGCAAAACTCTTCTTTACTATAGGGGCACCTACCATCAAACCTGCTGAAGTTACAGCTGAATTCTTTAGAAATCCACGACGATTCATTGTTTTCATTGTTATTTCTCCTTTTTATTTAGTACTTAAAAATCCAAATTGATTTTTTTGAGCCGGTTTTAATCCCGTCAATAAGACAAAAGCTATTTAATCGTGGCCAATTTGGTTTAACTCCAGTCAAAAATATTATTTCCCTTTTGTCTTTTAGACATAAAATGCCCCCTGATTTATATATTTTGAGCTAATAAAACGTACCTCGCCCAT
>JAGLTN010000156.1 GCA_023135255.1 Planctomycetota bacterium | reverse complement strand
TGGTGGCAATGGACAGCAAGGCAAAAAGTTTCCGTTGTGATATCTACCCGGAATATAAGGCCCATCGGCCCCCGATGCCGGAGGATATGCCGGTTCAGATAAAACGAATTGAAGAGATACTCAAAGCGATGAACATTCCTATCCTGCGGCTTGACAGCTATGAAGCGGACGACTTGATCGGGACGTTGGCGAAGGATGCCTCGGCAAAGGGGATAGATACTTATATCTGCTCTAAAGATAAAGATATGCTTCAGCTTATTGATGAGCATGTTTTTACTTATGATGTCAAGACGGGAAGTAAAACAACCGCTGAGTCGATGAAAAAAAATATGGGCATTGCGCCGGAGCAGTTTATCGATTGTCTTGCGCTTCAGGGTGACAAGGCTGATAATGTGCCGGGAGTTGCAGATGTCGGGCCTAAGACCGCGATTGCATGGATTCAAAAGTATGGCTCGATGGATAATCTTTATGCTCATGCTGATGAGATAGCTGGAAAGCGAGGACAGGCATTGAGGGACTCGAAAGAGATGGCACTATTGAGCAAAGAGCTTGTCACTATCAATTGCCAAAGCCCGATAGATATTGATTATGATTCTTATAAATTGCAGGGGCCTGATAAGGGTAAACTTTCGGAGATATTTACAGAGCTTGGTTTCAGCAGGCTTGCCAAACAGCTTGAGCTTCCTTTTGAAGCGGGTTCAAAACAAACAGAGCCGATGCCTTTACCGGCTGAGGAGCTTGATACTATCAAGACGGTCGAGCACGATTATCAGCTTGTCGATACGCCGGAAAAATTTGACGCTTTCATCGCTGAGCTGGGGCAACAGAAAATATTTGCAATAGATACAGAGACGACATCGTTGAATGCTATGCGCGCATCGCTGGTGGGGATCAGTATAAGCTGGCAAAAGCATAAAGCGTTTTATCTGCCGGTAAAAGCACCGATGGGGCAAAAGAGCCTGGATTTGAAACTGGTTCTTAGCGAACTTGGGCCTATACTCGAAAAAGAAAATGTAAAAAAGATCGGTCAGAATATTAAATACGATCTGCTGATTCTGGGCAATGCGGGCTTTAGCGTTAAAGGTGAACTTTTTGATACGATGGTAGCGTCCTATTGCCTTTCCGAGGTCAGGCGCAGTAATTCGATGGATATGATGGCGGAGGATTATTTGCATTATAAGCCTGTGCCGATATCTGAGTTGATAGGCAAAGGTAAAAACCAGCTGACCTTTGACCTGGTGGATACTGAAATTGCCAGCGAATATGCGGCTGAGGATGCTGATGTCACTTACCAGCTTTATGAGTTTTTATCAGACAGGCTCGAAAGTTGTCCGAAGACGAAAGAACTTTTTGAAAAAACAGAAATGCCTTTGCTGAGAGTGCTTACGAAGATGGAACGCAACGGCGTGTGTCTTGATGTGAAGCTTTTGAAGAATATGTCGCATGATCTGGCTCAGATGATAGAGGATACTTCCGAAGAGATTTACAAACAAGCTCAGCAGGTCTTTAATATAGCCTCTCCTAAACAGATGGCGGAAATACTGTTCGACAGGCTTGGGCTCAGTTCAACTAAGAGGGGCAAGTCTGCCAGGAGTACCGATGCGGGTGTGCTTGAGGGGCTATCCGACCAGCACCCGATAGTGCCTTTGGTGCTCGAATTTCGTCAGCTTAGCAAATTGCAGAATACTTACGTTGACAAATTAGGCTCGCTTATCAATCCTGCTACGAATCGTTTGCACACATCGTTTAATCAGACGATAACCGCAACAGGCAGGCTTAGCTCAAGCGATCCGAATCTGCAGAATATTCCGATACGCACTAAGCTTGGCAAAAAGATACGCTCGGCGTTTATCGCAGAAAGTAAAACCGATTGTATTGTCTCAGCGGATTATTCCCAGATAGAGCTGCGTTTGCTGGCGCACTTTTCAAAGGATGAAACGCTTAGCAAAGCTTTTGCGGAAGATATGGACATTCACAGCTTCGTTGCATCGCAGATATTCTCTGTGCCTTTGGAAGAGGTGACATCGGATATGCGGTTAAAGAGCAAAGCAGTTAATTTCGGTATTATTTATGGGCAGGGGGCTTTCGGGCTTTCCCGGTCGATTGGGATAGCTGTTGGCGAGGCTAAAAGATTTATAGATGATTACTTTGCCCGCTACAGCTCGATTCGTGATTTTATGGATGATTCGATCGAACAGGCAAAGGCAAACGGATTTGTTGAGACGATGGCGGGGCACAGGAGAAAGCTTATTGGTCTTTTGAGTAAAAACTTCAATACCAGAAGTCAGGCAGAAAGAATGGCGATCAATACTATCATTCAGGGCTCTGCTGCGGATTTGATCAAAGTTGCGATGATAAATATTCAGGAAAGAATCGAAAAAGAAAACCTGCCTATCAAAATGATATTGCAGATTCACGATGAGCTGGTTTTTGAAGT